>CACXFD010000176.1 GCA_902766845.1 uncultured Lachnospiraceae bacterium
TCCGGCCCGGCATATGCCGGCCTTCTCTCTCCGGCCGGACCTGCTTCATGATTTGAAAAAAGGACTTGTCTGCCAAGCACACAAGTCCTTCCATTTTGTTTTCAGCCGGCCGCTTATTCCACGGTGTACGGCATCAGGGCCACGTGACGCGCGCGCTTCACGGCGGTGGTCAGGGCTCTCTGGTGGCGGGCACAGGTACCGGTCACACGGCGGGGCAGGATCTTGCCGCGCTCGGAGACGTACTTCTTCAGACGTGCCACATCCTTGTAATCGATCGGGGCGCTCTCCTTACCGCAGAACACGCAGACCTTTCTGCGTCTGCGGCCCATGGGGCGTCTCTTGGCGGGTGCACCGTCTCTGCTATCCGTTCTATTGAATGCCATAATGCGAAACCTCCTGTTGTGATGTCCCTTTACGCTTTAGTTAAAGGGAAGACCTTCATCCTCCACACCGTCCGGAATGTTCATAAATCCGTCAGCGGGGGCTGCCTGCGGAGCCGGAGCGCTCTCGCGGCGCTGATAGCTGCTGCCGCTGCTGCTTCCTTCGGAAGCGGCCTTGCTCTCTGCGAACTCCTGATCTTCAACGACGACGTCGGTGGTATAGACTCTCTGTCCGTCCTTGTTGGTGTAGGAACCGGTCTGGATGCGGCCGGTCACGACCAGCTTGGTACCCTGATGGAAATACTTCTCCGCAAACTCCGCGGAACGGTCGAATGCCACACAGGAAATGAAATCCGCGGTTTGTTCACCGTTTTCATTTCCGCCGCGGCGGCCTCTGCGATCCACCGCCAGCGTATAACGGGCGATGGCCATCTGACGCTCTCCCTGCGAATAGCGGATATCCGGATCACGGGTCAGGCGACCCATCAGGATGACTTTGTTCATATATTCACCTTACTCTTTCTCTTCTGCCGCAGCGTCTTCTTCCGCCGGAGCTTCCTTTTCGGGAGCCGGGGCAGGCGCGGGCGCCGCATCATCGTCCTGCTTCACAATCAGATAGCGGATGACGGGCTCCATGATACGGACTGCAGCTTCCAGCTCTGCCGGGGTCTCGGACTCAGCGTCGAAATGGATGAAGTAGTAGTAAGCTTCGCTCATCTTCTGAATCTCATAAGCGAGCTTCTTCTTGCCCCATTCGTCCGTACCCGTGACAGTGCCGCCGAACCGGGTGATGTAACCCTGAATTCTCTCGATGGCTGCGGCCCTCTCTTCATCCTCGAGCTTTTCGCTCAGGACGACTGCCAACTCATACTTGCTCATGCGTTACCTCCTTTTGGTCTCTGGCCCCCTTTCGCTGAAGGGAGCAAGGAATCTATATCACGATCGTGCATTATACCATACGGATTCGATTCTTGCAAGCGCTTTTCCGCCCCGAATCCGCTTTGTTTCGCATAAAAACGCGGTTTTCCGGACTCATCGGACCGGTTCCGGCGTGCGGGCCGTGAGCCCGCGTTCCAGCTCACGCGGGGCCGTCTTCCCGCCGCGCGTTTACGCCAGCGCGCGCAGGAAGGCTTCCAGCTTGCGGGCGATGATGGCCTGGCCCGCGTCGTTCGGATGCAGGCCGTCCGGGATGAACTTCTCCCGGATCTCCTCCACGGCCGGCTGCAGCCCGCCCTCGCGGAACAGGTCCAGCACCGGCATCGAATAGTATTCCGCCGCGGCCCGGAGGATGTCCACATACTCCTTCAGCGTTCCGACGTCCTGCGGCTTGCAGTCCCCGCGCGGCGAGAGCTCGTTGCAGCGGTGCAGGGGCGTGACGACCACGACGGGCTTGCCCGGGTATTTGGCGGTCAGGCCCGCAAACAGCACATGGCAGGCTCCCCAGAACGTATCCGGCGTACGGTCCTGCGGCGTGCCCAGCGGCGCGTCGCCGTGGCCCCAGTCGTTGGTCCCGCCGAAGACGACGACCGCGTCCGCGTCATCGTCCATCTGCGCGAAGCGTTCGCAGAACGAGTTCGTATTCACGTAGTCATAGCCGGGACGGTCCCAGGTCAGGTCCCCGACCTGCCGCGCGATGCGCGTGGCGCTGATGCCGTAGTTGCGCGCCTCGGCCAGGCCCGCGCTCTCCTGAATCAGATGAACGTAGACCTTGTCCGGACCGCTCGCGCCGTGGCCCTCCGTGATGCTGTCCCCGAGGAAATTGATCTTCTTTCCGCGCAGCTCCATATGCTCCTCCTGTTTTTTCCGTGCGCGGGAACGCCGCCCGCCCTTCCGGGCGGGCGGCGTTCCCGCGCTTTGGTCCTGTATCGGATCCGGATCCGTCTAGCCGGATCAGATCTTCGCCAGCTTTTCCACCGCCTGCTCCCCGATCAGCAGGGTCATGTGCTCCTTGAGGTAGGCGGACAGGCCTTCGCTGCGGCCGTCCCGGGCCCCGTATTCGCAAAGCATGTTCAGGGCTTTGGTGAACTCCTCGGGCGGGCAGTCCTGCCGCACCACGGCCAGATAATACCGCCCCTCCGGCCCCTTATACAGGCTGCTGCCCCCGGTGTAGAACCGTGCCAGCACCCGGCAGGCGTCCGCCGCGGCGTCCAGGTCCGGGAACGAAAAGACGCGCGACGTGCTGCGCGGCACCTCGGCCGGCGCGGGCTTTTCCCCGTCTTCCGGCTCACGCTTGCGGATCCCGGCTGCGATATCGGCCAGATCCTCCCGCGTCTGACGCACCATGTCCAGCAGGTCGTCGAGCTTGTCGTCTTCGTCGGCGCCGTCTTTCTCCTCCGGCACCGGCGTAAAGCGCGAAAACCGCGTGTCCAGTTCCTCGGGGTCCTCCACCTGGCTGATGATCAGCACGATCTCCTCCCCGAACATGGGCACGGCCTCGATCATGACCGGCATGTCCCGGAACTCGAAGCCCAGCTCATCGCAGGCTTTTTCCATCATTTCATTGAACAGTTCACGCGCCTTCGGGGACCCGTACGCGAGCTCCGTAAGACGGATGCTCCGGCTCGTCAGGTCCTCCTTCGTCAGGGTGCAGCGGAACTGATGATCATTGATCTTCTCTATCTTCATAGTGTTTTGTATTATACTCAGGTCCGGCCCGTCTGGCAAGACCCTGCCGAAAAGAGGACGATTCTTCCGCCCGGGCGGGCCGCTGCAGCCCGTCCGCGGCAAGGGCCGCAGCCCTTTCCGGCGACGGTCACCCGTGCAGATGCAGGATGTTGATCAGCAGGAGCCAGCTCATGCCGTAATAGGTGATGACGGCGATCAGGTCATTGGACGTCGTGATCAGCGGGCCGGAGGCCACGGCCGGGTCCACGCCCAGCTTCTTCAGCCCCATCGGGATCAGCGTGCCCATCGCGCTCGCGATGATCATGGCCGTCACCATCGACAGGCCGATGCAGCCCGCGATCGAGAACGCGAAGGACAGATCATGCACCTTGAACAGATAGATATACAGTCCGGTCAGCAGGCAGGAGAAGATACCGAGGATCAGGCCGTTCGACAGGCCCACGCGCAGCTCCTTGAAGAAGAAACCGACCTTCTGGCGCCCGGTCAGCTGCTCGTCCATCAGCACACGGATGGTCACGGCCAGCGACTGCGTGCCCACGTTACCGGACATGTCTAGGATCAGGGACTGGAACGCCATGATGATGGTCAGCTGCGAGACGACCTCCTCGAACACGCCCACGACCGAGGAGACCACGAGACCCAGGCCCAGCAGGACCAGCAGCCAGGGCAGGCGCTTTCTCATGCTGTCCTTGAGCGGTTCCTCCAGATCCTCCTCCGCGGTCAGACCGGCCAGTCGGGCGTAGTCTTCGCCGAGGGCGTCATCCACGACCTGGATGATGCTCTGCGACGTGATCACGCCGAGGATGCGGTTGTTGTTGTCCAGGACCGGGATGAAGTCCTCGGAATAGTCTTTCAGGCGCTCGATGCAGTCATCGATGTCCTCGTGTCCGTACACGTACGGGAACGACGTCAGGATCAAGTCATCCAGCGGCATGTCCTGACGCGCGATGATCAGCTCCTTCAGGTCGATGGCGCCGTAGAACGCGCCGGTCTCATCCACCACGAACAGCGTCGAGATGTTGTCGTTCTCGCCGGCCTGGCGGATCAGTTCGCTCATGGCTTCCTTGACCGACAGGTTCTCGCGGATGATGATGCAGTTCGTGGTCATGCGGCTGCCGATCTCGTCCTCGTCGAAGGACGCGATCAGCGCGATGTCCCGCTGCGACTCGACGTCCATCATATCGATGACCGGCGTGCGCTTCTCCTTCGGGAGCGTCCGCAGGACCGCGATGGCCGTATCGACCTCCATGTCCGAGACCACGTCCGCGGCCCGGTGGATATCCATCTCGTTCAGGTATTCACCGGCCTTGTCCTCGTCCGCGTGCTCGAGGATCGAGGAGATCATCGGCACGTTCAGGATGCGGAACAGCTTGCGCCGCTCCGGCAGCGTCAGCGAAGGCAGGACCTCGGCGATATCGTTCTCGTGATAGTCATCCAATTTTTCCCGCAGCACGCGCGGGGACGCGTCCGAGCGGATGATCTGCAGGATCTCCGCTTCGTAGTCTGGCCGCTCGGCGGGTTCGGTGTCCGGCTCGCGGCCGGGCTCTCCCTCCGGAA
>CACXFD010000177.1 GCA_902766845.1 uncultured Lachnospiraceae bacterium
CCGGATACCGTGCGGCGCTGCCGCAGGACGGAAGGACGGCCCTGCCTTCGCTTCTCTCGGATCCGGGCCTGATCTGGGCCGCTCCCGCGCAGCTGCGGGACGTCTATGCTTTGCCGGCTGCCTTCCGTGCGTTTGAGAAGCACGTCTCCGCGGCTCCGTAATATCTTGCTGTGCGTAAAAATCATTCGCGCGGGGATTGACATCCCCGCGCGTTTTGCTATAATTTTTCCCGGAACGCATTGTATCTCCGATCTGAGGGAGAACAGTAGCAGGAGGTAAACACTTGAAAAAGCAAGACAACGCCACTCGCCGGATGGCGCTGACGGCCGCTCTGACCGCCATCATCATCCTCATGTCCGCCGTCCCGTTTCTGGGATACATCCCGCTGGGTTTCATGAACGCGACCATACTTCACGTGCCGGTCATCGTCGGGGCCATTTTGCTGGGCCCGAAGAGCGGGGCGTTTTTAGGCCTGGTCTTCGGCATCACCAGCGTCGTGAAGAACACCCTGACGCCCAATCCGACATCGTTCGTGTTCTCGCCGTTCTATTCGGTGAGCGTGTTCGGCGTGAATGTCGGGAACATCATCGGCTCGCTCGTGATCGCGGTCGTGCCGCGCATCCTGATCGGCGTCGTGGCCTATTACGTGTATAAGCTGGTCAAGAACGCGCTGAAGAGCAGTGCCGGACGCGTGGCGGCCTACGCCTGCGGCGGCGTGGCCGGCGCCCTGACGAATACGATCCTCGTCATGAACATGATCTATCTGTTCTTCGGAAAGCCCTATGCCGAGGCCAGCGGACGCGCCTTCCAGACGCTGTACGGCTATATCCTGGCCGTGATCGTCGGAAGCGGCATCCCCGAGGCCATCGTCGGAGGCATCCTGACCGCGGCCATCTGCGGCGTGCTGGCGCACGTGATCAAATTCGAGAGCTGAGGCAGCGAGCGCGGCGGTCCGCGGATCTTTTTGCGGATGTGCCGGGCGGCTGCATTCCCCGGCCGGCGCCGGAACGGATACGATGTGAAAAACTATACCCTCTGCTGAAAAAGGAATAGCAGAGGGTATAGCGCTTTCCTGGGGCGTGTAGTATAGTTACAGGTAAAGCCGGACCGAGGCCCGACACAAGGGAGGTACATCGTGAGCAAGGATATCGACTGGGGCAATCTGGATTTCGGATATATCGCTACGGATAAACGGTATGTTTCGAACTATAAAGACGGCGCGTGGGATGAAGGCTGCCTGACATCGGACGCCACTGTCACGCTGACGGAATGCGCGGGCGTGTTCCAGTATTCGCAGTCCTGCTTTGAGGGGCTGAAGGCCTACTATACGCAGGACGGCCACATCGTCTGCTTCCGTCCGAATCTGAACGCGGAGCGCATGTATGACACGGCCAAACGCCTGGAGATGCCGCCGTTCCCGGTGGACCGCTTCCTGGACGCCGTCCGTCAGGTGGTGGACGCGAATGCCGATTGGGTCCCGCCGTACGGCTCGGGCGCCACGCTCTACATCCGTCCGTTCATGATGGGCACGGACGCCGTGATCGGCGTCAAGCCTGCGAACGAGTATCAGTTCCGCATCTTCGTCACGCCGGTGGGCCCGTATTTCAAGGCCGGCGTGAAGCCCATCGTGATCAAGGTCAGCGATTTTGACCGCGCCGCGCCTCACGGCACCGGTCATATCAAGGCCGGCCTGAACTACGCCATGAGCCTGCATCCGATCATGGTGGCTCACCGCGAAGGCTTTGCCGAGAACCTGTATCTGGATCCGCAGTCCCGCACCAAGGTGGAAGAGACCGGCGGAGCCAACTTCATCTTTATCACAAAGGACGGGACGCTGGTCACGCCGAAGTCCTCGAGCATCCTGCCGTCCATCACGCGCCGTTCGCTGATGTATGTGGCGGAGCATTATCTGGGCATGAAGGTGGAAGAGCGCGAAGTGCCGTTTGCCGAAGTGCCGGAGTTTGCCGAGTGCGGCCTGTGCGGCACCGCGGCCGTCATCTCGCCGGTCGGCAAGATCAACGACCACGGCCGGGAGATCTGTTTCCCGAGCGGGATGGAAGAGATGGGCCCGTATACGAAGAAGCTGTATGATACGCTGACCGGCATCCAGATGGGCCGGATCGAGGCGCCGGAAGGCTGGATCATGAAGATTCGCTGATAGTTCAAAATAAGCCCAACTTTTCCGCTCAAAAGTCCATAAGAATATCAAAGTCGCCCAAAAGCTGTCCACGCTTTTGGGCGATTTTTACAAAAAGAGGTTGAAATCATTGTGGATACCGTTTATAATAAAGCAGTATTTTGTGGCAGAGCGTCCGCAGGGCATTTGGGGGCCCGGCTTCGGCGGCCGGGATGGTCCCGCGGCGTCTCGAGGGGGAGGTAAGCTTTATGGTTAAAAAGCGTTCTATCTGGCCATATCTGCTGGTCCTTCCGGCTGTCCTGGTCATCCTCTGTGTCGTCTTCGTCCCGGTCGTCAACGCCATCGGGATGAGCTTCCAGTATTATGACCTGCGTCATCCGAAGGACATCGCGTTTATCGGCCTGCAGAACTACGCAAAGCTGTTCAAGGATCCGCTGTTCTGGAAGGGCCTGCTGAAGACCTTCTTTTGGGTCCTCTTCGGCGTCGGCTTCCAGTTCATCTTCGGATTTATCCTGGCGCTGCTCCTGAATACGGAGTTCAAGGGACGCGGCGTGGTCCGCGCGGTCAGCATGATCCCGTGGGTCACCCCCGGTATCCTGATCGGTCTGATGTGGCGCTGGATGTATGACGGAAACTTCGGTGTCCTGAATGACCTGCTCATGAAGCTTCACATCATCAAGGAGCCGGTGTTCTTCCTGACGGACGCCGCTTTCCCGTCCGTGATCGTGACCATCGTCTGGCAGGGCATCCCGTTCTTCGCGCTGATGCTGCTGGCCGCCCTGCAGGGCGTGCCCGCGGAGCTGTACGAGGCCGCGGAAATCGACGGCGGAAACTCCGTCCAGAAGCTGTTCTACGTGACGCTGCCCAGCATCAAGAACACGATCTTCGTCACGACCCTGCTGCGTATCATCTGGGTCGCGAACTCGGTCGATGTCATCTTCAACATGACCAGCGGCGGCCCGGGCTACGCCACCCAGACCCTCAGCGTGTACGTCTTCAACAAGGCAAAG
>CACXFD010000178.1 GCA_902766845.1 uncultured Lachnospiraceae bacterium
CTGGTCTTCGCTCCGCTGTTCCTGAGCATCGGCAGCCTGCTGTAAGCCGCACGGGCGGTCACAGTACCAAATCCGAATTAACGAGATCGTTCCCGAGGGGGCGCCGCGCAGCGGCGCCCCCTTTTTGCGGCAGCCGTATCCGCGCCGGAGCAGCAGCGGGTCCGTCTGGCCCCGGTTTTCGGGCCGGATCGTCCGCTTTCTCTTGCAATCTGGTTTTCAATACCGTATAATGTGATACAGAGATTCAGGCTGTCATAAGAATGAATGACACAGCGTCCCTTTCAGCGAGTCCGCTGCCTGACACAAAGGAGTACCTATGCGAGACTATATCATTGCCACTTCATCGACCTGCGACCTGCCGCGCACCTGGCTGGACGAGCATCAGATCCCGTTCATCGCCTATACCTATACCTTGAACGGGGAGCTGCAGGAGGATGACTGCCGCGAGGAGCACCGTCAGGCCATCTACGAGGGCATGCGCCGCGGAGATGATCTGAAGACGTCGATGATCAACCAGTTCCTGTATGAGGAGTTCTTCCGAGGCCTGCTGCAGGGCGGAAAGAACGTCCTGTTCCTGGATATGGCGGAGAAGATGTCGTCCTCGTATCAGAATTCGCTGCGTGCTGCGGAGACCGTGCGCGCGGAGTTCCCGGAGCAGACGCTGTATGTGATGGACACGCGCTGCATCTCGGGCGGCCTGGGCCTGCTGGTCGCGGAGAGCGTGAAGCGCATGGAAGCCGGCGCGTCGCTGGAGGAAGTCATCGCCTGGGGAGAAGAGAATAAGCTGAAGATCGCGCACCGCTTCTCGGTGGATGATCTGAATTACCTGAAGCGCGGCGGGCGCGTCTCGAACGCGTCGGCCCTCGTGGGATCGCTCCTGAACATCAAGCCGGTGCTGTACGTGCCGGACGCGGGCACGCTCGACGTGGTCAAGAAGGCGCGCGGCCGGAAGGCGGCCATGACGGCCATGCGCGATGCCATCCTGCATGACCTGTCGGAGGTCGATGTGACCGGTCAGGAGATGCTGTTCCTGCACGCGGACTGCTACGACGATATCTGCTGGCTGCGCGATGAAGTCAAAAAGGCGCATCCGGAGGTCGGCGAGATCCATATCAGCAGCCTCGGCGTCGTGATCGGCGCCCATGTGGGGCCGGGCCTTCTGACCTGCTTCTACCGCTGCAACGGACGCCGGCCGTCGTAAACCGCCGCGGCTTTCCGTAAGCCGCCTGCGAAGCCCCGCGGTCTCCCTCGGACGGGAGCCGGGGCCTGCACCTGTTTTTCCGAATCACCAGATCGCGCCGGAGGCGCGGGAAAGAGGAAAGGCATGTCGTATCTGGACCAACTGGAAGAGGTCATCCGTCAGCTGGACGTCCCGGACGGGATCCGCGCGGAGGAGATCCCGGATATCGGGATGTACATGGACCAGGTGACCACGTTCATGGAGAACCGGCTCGCGCGGCAGAAGCGCTATCCGGAGGACGCGGTCCTGACCAAGACCATGATCAACAACTATACCAAGAACCGGCTGCTGCCTCCGCCCGAGAACAAAAAGTATTCGCGGGAGCATGTGCTGTTTCTGATCATGATCTATTACATGAAGAGCTTTTTGTCCATCGGGGACATCCGCACGCTGCTGACGCCGCTGCAGGAGCATTTCGAAGCGGACGGGGACCGGCTCCCGATCGATGAGGTCTATGAGCAGGGACGCGCGCTGAATGCGCTGCAGGTGCCGGAGATGAAGGAGCACCTGCTCGAGCGGATCGCGTCCGCGCGGGCCGGCGCGGTCGGCGCGGAAGGAGCGGAGCAGGACTATCTTGAAAAGCTGTTCTTCATCTCCGCGATCAGCATGGACGTCTACATGAAGAAGCAGCTGATCGAGCACATGATCGATGACATGCGCCGTGAGCAGGAGGGCGAAACGGAGGTCAAAAAGACCCGGAAGGGCCGCCGCCCCAAGGAAAGAGAGAAAAGCGAATAGTCCGGAGCGGCTCTGCGGAGCCGCTCTTTGCGCAGGAAATATGCCGCACCGGCGGCAGCCGGCCGGGCACCCGGCGAGCCATGGATCAGACAGAGGCGGCAGCCGGCATCGATGGAGGAAAACCATATGAACCAGCAGGCGTGGGACAAGATCGTCCAAAGCATACGGGAAAAGGGCCGGGACGTATTCGGGATCGAGGTCTTCGAGCGCGCGGACGGTCATCCGGACGGCGGGGAGACCTATACGGTCCTGGCCGGAGACGGGAAGCGGCACAATATCTATTCCTCGACCAAATCCGTGACGGGGCTGGCCGTGGGCATGGCATTCGACCGGGGGCTCCTCGCGCCGGACAGCCCGGTGAGCCCGTATTTCCCGGAGCTGGCCGACCTGCCGGCCGGGCAGCGGGAGAGGTTTGCGGGCGTGACCGTCAGGCACCTGCTGACGATGTCGCTGACCGGCATGCCGTTCCAGGTGGAGGGAGAGAACTGGCTGAAGACCGCGCTCTCACAGCCGGTGCGGCCGGATGAGCCGTCCTTTGCCTACAGCAACCAGACCGCGTATCTGGCCGGCGTGCTGGCCTCGCGCGTGCTCGGGGAGGACCTCGGGACGTTTCTGGAGCGGGAGCTGTTCACGCCGCTCGGGATCGACCGGCCGAAGATGGCCCGCAGCCCCGAAGGCCTGTTCTACGGCGCCTCCAAGATGCGCCTGACCGTGTCGGAACTGGCCCGCGTGGGCCGCGTCTATCTCGGATACGGGGAGGCGTTCGGTCACCGGTTCGTGTCCGAACGGTTCGTGCGGGAAGCCATGACCGTGCATCAGGACAACGGCGAGGGCGGCTATGGCTATTATCTCTGGAAACGCGGGCCGGCCATGGTCATCGAGGGCGTGTTCGGACAGCGGGTGATCCTGCTGCCGGAGCAGGGCAAGATGGCCTCGATGCTCGCGCATATGGACGAAAATGACGCCGTGGACCTGACCGAAGAGATGATCGGCGCGCTGCTGGCGTAATATGCACGCGCTGTCCGCGCCGCCTGCGCGGCTGCGCGATTCCGCTTTCTTTTTTCGGGAAAATGCGGTAGGATAGAACCACTACGGAGCGGCGCCGCGGGCGCCGGAAAGGAAAAGACGAAGCATGAAAGACATGAACCTCTCCGCATCGGTGCGCTACATCGGCGCGCAGGATGACGATCTGGACCTGTTCGAGAGCCAGTACCCGGTCCCGAACGGCATGACCTATAACTCCTACCTGATCCTGGATGAGAAGGTCGCAGTGTTCGACACGGCGGACCAGCGCAAGACGGACGAATGGATGGAGAACCTGACCCGGGAGCTGGCCGGCCGTACGCCGGACTATCTGATCGTCCAGCATATGGAACCGGATCATTCCGCGGGGATCCTCGAGATCGCCGAGGCGTATCCGGAGATGAAGATCGTCGGGAATGCCAAGACCTTCCCGATGATGACCGCGTTCCTGGGCACGGACCTGTCCGGCCGCGCCGTCATCGTCAAGGAGGGCGATACGCTGGAACTGGGCGCGCATACGCTGCAGTTCATCATGGCGCCGATGATCCACTGGCCCGAGGTCATGATGACCTATGAGCGTTCGGAAAAGATCCTGTTCTCGGCCGATGCGTTCGGCACGTTTGGGACCATCGAGAAGCAGGAGGACGACTGGGCCTGCGAGGCGCGGCGCTATTACTTCAATATCGTCGGCAAGTACGGCGCGCAGGTGCAGGGACTGCTGAAGAAGGCCGCCGCGTTGGAGATCGAAAAGATCGCGCCGCTGCACGGGCCGGTCCTGACCGAAGACCTGGGCTTCTACATTGGCAAATATCAGGTGTGGAGCAGCTATGAGCCCGAAGATCCGGGCGTGACCATCGCCTGCGCGGGCGTCCACGGGAACACGCTGGCCGCCGCGAAGATGCTGGGCGAGATGCTCCAGGCAAGGGGCGTCAAGGTGAAGCTCTTTGACCTGACGCGCGACGACATGTCCGAGGTCATGGAGGACGCGTTCCGCTATGACCGGCTGGTGCTGGCCGCCACGACGTACGACGGGGAACTGTTCCCGGTCATGCACGACTTTTTGTATCACCTGAAGATGAAGAATTACCGGAACCGCACGGTCGGCGTGATCGAGAACGGCAGCTGGGCGCCGCAGGCCGGCAAGAAGATGCTCGAAGGCCTGGCCGCCCTCAAGGACGTCACGGTCCTGGAGCCGGTCGTGACCGTAAAGAGCGCGCTCTCGCCCGAGAGCGAGGAGCAGCTCGCGCATCTCGCGGAGGCGCTGGCGGCGGAGAAATAAAGGAATGGCACGCGGCCGGGACGGCGGAGCGTGCCGCAAAATGGCAGCCGGGGAGTCGGACAGTTTGTCCGATTCCCCGGCCGTTTTGTTTCCCGCACGGGCAGAAAACCTCCGCCGCCCCGGCTATGCCTTTTCATATCATCCTATGACCAGAATTCATAGCCGGAGCGGGAATGCGTGCTTGCAGTTATCACTTTAATGTGCTAAAATATAAAAACATGTAAGCAGGGCCGGAATTTGAATCTTATTCAAACACGGCCGTCTGCATTCGGTTTATAATCATGATCAGAGCAGGGAGTCCGTCCCTGCGGGAATGGTTCAGCATGCGGCCGGCGTCGTCCGTCTGCTTTGGGAAAGGAGAAAGGATATGAGCTCATGTACGCAGCAGGTCAGTGATCTTTCGCGGCTGGACGGCGTGCTCGCGGAGTACGCGGCCGTCCCGGGCAGCCTGATCACGATCCTGCAGAAAGCGCAGGACATCTACGGGTACCTGCCCAAGGACGTCCTGTACCGGGTCGCGGAGGCCACCGGGAACTCCCCGGCCAAGGTCCTCGGCGTCGCCACGTTCTACACCCAGTTCCGGCTGCAGCCGGTCGGGAAATACCTGATCATGCAGTGCCAGGGGACGGCCTGCCACGTGAACGGTTCGGAGCGGATCGCCGCGGCCATCACCGAAGAGCTCGGCATCAAAAATGGAGAGACCACGCCGGACGGCCTGTTCACGCTCAAGGACGTCGCGTGCCTGGGCTGCTGCTCCCTTTCCCCGGTCATGATGATCAACGGCGAGACCTACGGGTCCCTGACGCCTGAAAAGACCGTGAAGATCCTGCGGGAACTGAAGGCGAAGGCCGGAGAGGAGGCCGCGGAATGAGAAAGATCGTCGTCGGAGAGGGCAGCTGCGGCATCGCGGCCGGAGCGGCCAAGGTCTATACGGCGCTCGAAGCGGCGCTCGCGAAGCAGGCAGCAGAGGCCGGGACGGCTCCGGTCCTGGGCATCACGGGCTGCATCGGCATGTGCTATCTGGAGCCCATCGTGGACATCAAGGACGGGGATGACCTGCGGGTCCGCCTCGTGCGCGTCAGGCCCGAGGACGCGGAGCGGATCGCGGCCGCGGCGTCGTCGGAGGAAGACGGCGCGCTGGACGCGCTCGCCGATCTTGCGATCACGCCGGACGATGAAGGCTTCCTGAAGAAACAGACGCGGATCGCGCTGCGAAACTGCGGCGTCCTGGATCCGACGGATATCATCGACTATGAGACCCACGGCGGGTATGACGGCCTGAAGAAGGCCCTGACCGAGATGACGCCCGAAGGCGTGATCGACGTGATCAAGACCTCCGGCCTGGCCGGCCGCGGCGGCGCGGGCTTCCCGACCTGGTTCAAATGGGATGCCGCAAAGAACGCGACATCCGAAAGCGGTCGCAAGTGGCAGTTCGCCTATAATTCCCAGGGCGACGAAAAGTACGTGGTCTGCAACGGCGAC
>CACXFD010000179.1 GCA_902766845.1 uncultured Lachnospiraceae bacterium
CTTATCCGATAGGCTCATTCTTCTCTCATCCAGACTGTACTGTCGGCTCAGGAATCTCACCTGATCAGCCGTAACGGCTCGCGGGCTCTACCGCCGGTGGGGACTTTCACCCCGCCCCGAAGAAGCTTTAACTGTGAATATAGTACTGCGCTGCGGCGCTCTTGTCAAGTCCGTATATATCTTATGCCAGCGGGCTGCCGCACTCGCTGCAGAAACGGTCCGATCCGCCGCAGACGGCGCCGCATTTCGGGCAGACCTTGATGGACGTTTCCTGTGCGGGCGCCTCAGGCTGAGGCTGTACGGGCTGCTCCGCGGCCGGGGCCGTTTCCGGAGCGGGCTGTTCTGCTGCCGGCGCCTCCGGGGCGGGCTGACCGTATACGGGCTGTGCGGGCTGCGCGGGCTGAGGCTGACCGTACGGGGCACCGGCATACGCGCCCGGCTGGCCCTGCGGCGCGCCCTGGTGCATATCCTGCGCGTACATCTGCTTCAGATCCGAATTGCGAAGCTTCGAGAAGAAACCCGGCGTAGGCTGCGGGCCCTGATAGACGATATCGTCATTGAAGGCCAGCAGGATATTGAAGACGAACTCGAACACCATCAGACCGACCGCGAAGCCGTCATCCTTGCCGAAGGCATGGGCCTTCTGCATCGCGAATACGACGCTGATGACCATGGCCACGATGATGCCCGCGACGGCGATGGTAGGTCCGATGATCGGAATCATGAACAGCAGCGACGCGCCGACGACGGCCGCCAGGTCGATCCAGAACCACTTGCCGTCCCAGACGATCGTATATTCCACATAGTCACCGTAGATCGGGATCAGGCTCTTCCAGCCCTCCTGTCCGGCTTTGACAAAGATCCGCCAGCGGATCATGGCCGTAAAGACCCAGGCAGCGATGAACGCCAGAAAGACACCGAAAATAAAACCACCGGTGATAAAGCCAAAACCGCGCATAGTATATTCCTCCTTTCGGCTTTGTGTTCATTATACCGCTTTTCCGGCCGGATGTCTATGAAGAATGCACGCAGGGTTTCTTAATTATTCCGGCATTTTTCAGATTCCCGGCTGTCGGCAGACCGCCGCAAGCCGTTCCGCTCCCGCCGGCATCGGTCCGCCGCTTCAGATCCCCTTCATCGTCAGCGCGATCCGCTGCTTCTTCAGGTCCACGGACAGGACCTTGACTTCCACGACGTCTCCGACCTTCACGACCTCGAGCGGGTGCTTGATGAAGCGATTGGACATCTCCGAGATATGCACCAGACCGTCCTGATGGACGCCGATGTCCACGAAGGCGCCGAAATCGATCACGTTGCGGACCGTACCGCGCAGGATCATGCCGGGCTTTAAGTCCTCCATCGAAAGCACGTCGCTGCGCAGGACCGGCTTGGGCATATCTTCACGCGGGTCCCGGCCGGGCTTTTCCAGTTCCTTGATGATATCAACGAGCGTCACGACACCGACGCCGAGTTCCTTCGGGAGCGTGGGCCGCGCGAGCGCGCGCGTGCGCAGGTCCTTGAGTCCGCCGCGGCTCAGGTCCGCCTTCGTATAACCGAGCTCCGTCAGCAGCTTCTGCGTGACCGCGTAGCTCTCCGGATGCACGCCCGTATTGTCGAGCGGGTCCTTGCCGCCGCGGATCCGCAGAAAGCCCGCGCACTGCTCGAAAGCCTTGGGGCCCAGCTTCGCGACCTTCAGGAGCTCTTTCCGGCTCGCGAACGCGCCGTTCTCCTCGCGGTACGCCACGATATTCTTCGCGAGCGTCTTGTTGATGCCCGACACATAAGACAGCAGCGGCCACGAAGCCGTGTTCAGATCCACGCCCACGCGGTTCACGCACGATTCGACCACGCCGCCCAGCGCGTCGCCGAGCTTTTTCTGGTCCATGTCGTGCTGGTACTGGCCCACGCCGATCGACTTCGGATCGATCTTGACGAGTTCGGACAGCGGATCCTGCAGACGACGGGCGATGGACGCGGAGCTGCGCTGCCCCACATCGAAGTCCGGGAGCTCTTCGGTCGCAAGCTTGCTCGCGGAATAGACCGACGCGCCGGCTTCGCTGACGATCACGTACTGCACGCCGCCCCCGATCTCGCGGATCAGGTCACAGATGACCGCTTCGGATTCGCGCGAGGCCGTCCCGTTTCCGACCGAGATCAGCGTCACGCCGTATTTTTTGATGATCTGTTTGAGGATCCGCTTGCTCTCTTCGATCTTGTTCTGCGGCGCGGTCGGGAAGATGACCTGCGTATGCAGGACCTTGCCGGTCGGATCTACGACGGCCAGCTTGCAGCCGGTGCGGAAAGCCGGGTCCCAGCCGAGGACCGTCTGTCCCGC
>CACXFD010000180.1 GCA_902766845.1 uncultured Lachnospiraceae bacterium
ACGACGGCCAGATGCTGCGAAAACGGCAGGGCAGCCAGACGGTCTGCCAGGTGACAGATCATCGGACGGCCCGCGACCGGGGCCAGCAGTTTGTTTTCGGCGCCGTAGCGCGCGGATACGCCGGCGGCCATCAGGACCGCGGCGACGGGATAATCGGTCTTCTTCATGCCTCCACTATAGCAGACCGCGCGCCGGGCCGCAAGATGGAATCCTCCGCCGCGGCCGGCACCGTTGCGCATGAAAATAGGCTTGACGCGCCCATACGGGTTTTGTAAGATAAAAATGCGAACAGATATTCAGGCCCGCCCGAAGGGCACCGGTACGGGAAGGGCAGAAAAAAGGAGGATGGCCATGAAGATCGTGGTATTGGACGGATATACCGAAAACCCCGGAGATCTTTCCTGGGAAGGCATCGAAGCGTTCGGCGAGGTCAAGGTCTATGACCGCAGCACCGAGGGCGAAGAGCAGGTCATCGAGCGGATCGGAGACGCTCAGATCGTGATCACGAATAAGACGCCGATCACCCGCCGCGTTCTGGACGCGTGCCCGGGCGTGCGGTTCATCGCGGTGCTCGCGACCGGCTATAACGTAGTAGACTATACCTATGCCGCGGAAAAGGGCATCCCGGTCTCCAATGTGCCCGGATACGGGACCGCGGCCGTGTCGCAGTTCGCGATCGCACTGCTGCTGGAGATCTGCCACCACATCGGCCACCACGACCTGGCCGTGAAGGGCGGGCGCTGGTCCGGCGGCAAGGATTTCTGCTTCTGGGATTATCCGCTGATCGAGCTCGAAGGCAAGACGGCCGGCATCATCGGCCTCGGACGCATCGGGCAGGCCACGGCGCGCATCGCCATGGCTCTGGGCATGGATGTGATCGCCTATGACGCGCATACGTCGGAGAGCGGCCGGAAGGTGGCGGAATACGTGGAACTGCCGGAACTGCTCGGCCGGTCGGACGTGATCTTCCTGCACTGCCCGCTGTTTCCGGAGACGCAGGGCATCATCAACAAGGATACGATCGCGCAGATGAAGGATGGCGTGATCCTGATCAACAATTCCCGCGGGCCGCTCATCGTCGAGGACGATCTGTGCGACGCGCTCGAGAGCGGCAAGATCGCCGCGGCCGGTCTGGACGTGACCTGCACCGAGCCCATCCCGCTGACCAGCCGGCTGCTGCGCCAGGAGAACTGCGTGATCACGCCCCATATCAGCTGGGCCACCAAGGAGGCGCGGCAGCGCATCATGACCGCGACCGAAGAGAACGTCCGCGCGTTCCTGGCCGGCGCACCGGTGAACGTGGTCAACATGTAATATTCGTGTGTTTCGGCCCGGCCGCTGTGCAGCCGCAAATATGCGACGCTTTTTGCAAAGCAGGCCGAGCATACGGCAGGAGCTTTCCGGAAGACGTCTCTGTTGGAGGAAAACTCCTGCAGATAACGGGCGCAGGCCTGCGCAAAAACGGAGCCGTTTGCGCGCACAGCGGCCGGGCCGAAAAATGGACTGAGTATATAGAGAAACACTTCCGGCCGCGGCCGGCTCGTTCCATCGCGGGCCGGGCAGGAGCATAAGGAGGAGAAACGATGACGTACGAAGAGATCCGCAAACAGGCAAAAGAGAATCTTGATCCGACGAAGTGTTCCGCATGTCCGGTCTGCAACGGAATCGCGTGCCGCGGGCGCATGCCCGGACCGGCCGCGCGGGGAACGGCGTCTTCGTTCACCCGGAACCTGGAAGCGTTGGAAAAGATCAAGCTGAACATCGATACGCTCTATGAAGCCGGTACGCCGGATACGTCCTTTGACTTTTTCGGACGCAGGCTGTCCCTGCCCGTGATGTGCGGCCCGATCGGCGGTGTCAAGGCATCGTTCGGCGCGCATTACGAGGATGATGAGACCTACACGATGGACCTGCTGAAGGGCTGCCTGGACGCCGGCACGCTGGCGTTCACCGGCGACGCGCCGGTCCCGACCGTCTACACCGCTCCGATGAAGGCCGTGAAGACCTGGGGCAACGGCATCCCGACCTTCAAGCCCCGGAACCTCGAGGACGCCAAATGGCGGATCGCGATGGCGGAAGAGAACGGGGCCGCGGCGATCGCGATGGACATCGACTGCATCGGCCTGCCGCCGCTGCGGAATCTGGATCCGCCCGTCAAGGCTCAGACCGTGGAGGAACTGGCGGCCATGATCGCGCTGACCGATAAGCCCGTCATCATCAAGGGCATCCTGAACCCGAAGACCGCGCGCAAGGCCGTGCAGGCCGGCGCGAAGGCCATCGTGGTCTCCACGCACAGCGGACGCGTGATCGACCAGCTGCCGGCCGCGGCGGAGGTGCTGCCGGCCATCAAGGCAGAGGTCGGAGATGAGGTGAAGGTCTTTGCGGACGGCGGCGTGCGCAGCGGTCTGGACGTTTTCAAATACCTGGCGCTGGGCGCGGACGCGGTCCTGATCGGCCGGCCGTACGTGCAGGCCGTCTACGGAGGCGGCGCGGAAGGCGCGAAGGTCTACACCGACTTCATCCGCGCAGACCTCGTGAATGCGATGTACATGACCGGCGCGCTGAAGCTGTCCGATATCACGCGGGACATGATCCTGGTGCCGTGATACAGGCCTTTGAAACAGAAAAGAAAACGATACGGAAAGCAGGAGCCGGTCCCGGGCAGTGAACCCGGGCCGGCTCCTGTTTTTGCAGCACGGCAGGGCCATGCGGCGGGACCGGGGGCGGGCCGGTTCGGGGCGTGTTCCAAAATGGAAAAAGGGGCGTATGATACAAAAAAGCCGAGCAGTAAGGAAAACTTAACACGGCTCTAAAATGCCAATTTACACCAAAAAAATAGTGCACAAAATTAGCGAATCCTAACCAACTAAAATGACGAGGTTGTACATTCATATGTATAACGAAATGCCTCTTTTTTGTAGATGTTGACAGAAAAAAGGATGGCATTTGCCGGAAAAAATGTTATAATATACCTAGCATTACGATAATGTGTGCGACTATTTACGGACGTGCCGTGGCGCGGGGCGGGGGTCCCGGCCGGGGGAGCGGCGCGGACGCGGGCGAAAGGAGGAGAACGAAAGAGTATCCCTGACACTCGTTGTCAAAAACATCAGAGAAGAGGTGTAAACTTATGTGGTTACTGTTTCTTGAGGTCGCCGTTTACTTTGCCCTCATGCTGGTCATCGGCCGCGTGACAGGCAAGTGGGTCACCAGCTCGGATGACTACTGGACCTCGGGCCGTGAGGTCCACTGGCTGCCCATGGGCTTCGGTATCGCCGCCATCATGTTCTCCGGTGCCACGCTGCCGACCATTTCCGGCTTTGCCATCACTCATGGCCTGTGGATCGGTTCCCTGTACATGTGGGGCTGGGCCCTCGGCATCGTTCTGTTCACACTGCTGGTCGCGCCGGCCATCCGCCGCGCCGGTATCGTGACGCTGCCTGAGTGGATCGAGGTCCGCTACAGCAGCAAGACCCGTACGGTCGCCGCTATCGCCACCGCTACCGCTGCCTTCGGCGCCCTGTTCGCACAGGTCGTCGGTCTGGGCAACAACCTGGTGACGATCACCGGGCTTCCCTACTGGGCAACCACTCTGGCCGTCGTCATCCTGTGTACTCTGTACCTGTATTCCGGCGGTTTCTGGGCTCTGACCGTGTCGGATATGTGCCATATGACCGTCGTCGCGATCGCGTTCCTGGTCGTTCTGGCGTATCTGTTCGCGAAGGTCGGCGGACCTTTCCAGGTCGCCGCGAATTCCCCGGGCGCTGCGGAGCGTGTCTTCACGTTCTTCGGCAAGAGTCCGGCCGGCTTTACTTACAAGCTCAACTATCCTTCCTTCCCGTCGCTGCTCATCGGCTGGTTCTTCTGCCAGCTGGGCTGCCAGTACTACTGGGCCCGTGCGGTCAGCGCCCGTACCGAGAAGGAAGTCAAGAAGGGCTACTATCTGTCCGCCATCATGACGATCGTGTTCGGTTCCACCCTGCTGGCTCTGTTCGGCACCTATGCCCTGCAGATCTTCGGTGAGAGCGATGTCACCTCCGCCAACGCGTTCGGTAAGCTCGTCGGCTGGCTGCCTGTGCCGTTCGACGGCCTGCTGACCGTCGCTCTGGTGGCCGGCTGTATGTCCACCTTCTCCACGGCTGTGGTCGGCGTTTCCGCGCCTATCACCCGTGACATCTATCTCCGCATCTTCCGTCCGAAGGCCGATGCGAAGGAGATGGAGAAGGCCAGCCGTGTCGTGACCGTCTGCGTCGCCATCGTTGCTTATCTGTTCGCGCTGTTCTGGAAGTCCGGTTCCGGCCATGCTCTGGCCATGATGTGGGCGTTCTCGGCACCTACCGGCGCCCTGGTCCTGCTGGGCCTGTTCTGGAAGAGAGCCACGCCTAAGGCTGCGTTCATCTCCGAACTGATCGGCCTGATCGTGACCTTCCTGTGGTACGTGATCTCCGCCGCGACTCCGCTCAAGCTTGTCAGCATCGTTCATCCGATGTGGGTCGGCTTCCTTCTGACCTTCTGCCTGATGGTCATCCTGTCTCTGGCCACCTCGCCCAAGTACTACGGCAAGGAAGGCTATAAGCCCGGTACGCCCAGCAAGGCTGCGGGTCTGGCTCAGTCCAACGCCGCTCTGAAGGCTTATCAGGAAGAGCAGTACAAGCTTGCCATGCAGAACTCGCTGCGTCCTGTCCTCGGAACCAAGAAGTGGAAAGAGGCCGTGGAGCGCCGTCACAACAACACCACCACGACGGTCGTCGATTTCTTCTATCCCGAGATCACGGGACGTCAGTTCAACAGCCGCGTGAAAGCGGAAGAGAATTGAGAAAGGGGGAGCTATCATGAAAGATCAGGAACTGAAGATCTTAGCGTACATCCGTGAAGGTAAATGCAATCTGGTCGATTTCGCAGACTGCCTCCACATCAGCGCTCCTGCCGCCAACTACATCTTGGAAGATCTGGAAAAGAACGGCTATGTCGTTCGCAGATCCTACACCGGGATCAACAGCTTCTCCTATGACCTGACCGACAAGGGCGTTGCGGAGCTTCCTGCCCTGAACGAAAAGGAGGCCGCCCTGATCAACGCGGGCATCAGCGCCGAACAGTACAAGATGCTTGCCTACCTGGCCAAGGCCACAGAGCCCACGCTCACCGGCAAGGTGGTCAAGGAGGCGGGTCTGAATACGGCGGAGTTCGTCTCCAACGTGACCCACCTCGTGAGCGCCGGCATGGTCGCTGACAGCGGCATCATCCGCCGCCGCATCAGCATCACGGAGAAGGGCAAAGCAGTCGTCAAGAAGCTGGCGGACGTCGTTTCCGCGTAAGCGAAAGAAGCGCATCAAAACTAATCTGCCGGGCAGGGGCGGTGAGCATCGACACCCATTTGCCGTCCCTGCCTTCCCCCTTAAACGGATACTCTGAGTTCTCCCCACACATTCACAAACGCGCATGAGGTGACGAAAGTTATGAGTGATTTGAAAGTTGTCGGCCATAGCGTCGTACGTTCGGATGCTTTCGCCAAGGCCACCGGCGCGGCCAAGTATACCGTGGACATGGTCCGTCCCGATATGCTGGTCGCCAAAGCCAAATGGCCGGCGTATCCGCACGCTCTGATCAAGAGCATCGACGTGTCCAAGGCTGAGGCGCTCCCGGGCGTAGAGGCTGTGATGCTGGCCAAGGATCTGCCCGGAAAGAACGGCTATGGTCCTATGGTCGCAGACAAGCCTGTCATCGCAGAGACCAAAGTCTGCTATGAAGGGGATCCGGTGGCGCTGGTCGCTGCCGTGGACGAGGAGACGGCCCTGAAGGCCGTGGACCTCATCGAGGTGGAATACGAAGTCCTTCCGGCTTATGACAATCCGATGGATGCCATCAAGGAAGACGCCGTCATCATCCACCCGAATTCCCCGTTTGCCGAAGACGGCAACATCTGCAACACGGTCACGGTCACGACCGGTGACGTGGACAAGGCGTTCGCGGAAGCGGACGTCATCATCGAGAACGATTACGAGACTCCTTATCAGGAGCACACCTACTTTGAGCAGGATATCTGCGTCGCGGAGTATGACTGGAACACCGGCGGCCTGACGATCACGTCGCCCAGCCAGGCGGTCTTCCAGGGACGCCGCAACCTGTCGCTGGTCTACGGACTGCCTCAGTCCAAGGTCCGCTGCGTGTGCCCGTACGTGGGCGCCGGCTTCGGCGGCAAGGAAGACTCCTGCATGGACGTGTCCGCGGTCGCGGGCGTCCTGGCCCTGAAGACCAAGAAGACCGTCGTTTTCCAGCTGACCCGCGAGGAAGTCTTCCGGACCACCGGCAAGCGTCATGCCTGCTGGATCCACCACAAACTCGGCGCTACGAAGGATGGCAAGATCGTGGCCGTCGAAGCCACCACGTATCTGGGCAAGGGCGCGTACGTGTCCATGTCCGGCTTCAAGGCTCCGGCCTACGCCGTGGTGCAGCGTACCGCCATCTATGCGGCCGGTACGTATTACTGCCCGAACTACCGCACGAAGTCGATGGGCGTCTACACGAACACGCCATACGGCACCGCGTTCCGCGGTTTCGGCGTGCCGCAGGCCACCTACGCGATGGAATGTCAGATGGATGAACTGGCCCGCAAGCTGGGTATGGACCGCCTCGCGATCCGCCGTCTGAACATGCTCAAGGACGGCGACCAGATGGTCACCGGCACCTTCGCGATGAAGGAAAGAGGCCTGGGCCTCGGCGAGTGCTTCGACGCGGTCGAAAAGTATGCGAAGTGGGATCAGCCGTTCGATCACGGCACCGGCCCGATCAAGCGCGGCCGCGCGGTCTGCGCGTTCATGTACGGCACCGGCATCCCGCTGATGTTCGAAGGCGCCTGCGTCTCCGCCATCATCAACACCGACGGCTCCGTCCAGCTGAACTACTCCAGCACCGAGATGGGCCAGGGCATCGCCACCACCGGCGCTCAGATGTTCGCGGAAGAGATGGGCATGAAGTATACGGACATCGAGGTCCACTTCTCCGATACGCTCGCGAGCCCCGACTCCGGCCCTACCGTGGGTTCCCGCTCGACCGTTATCGTCGGCAACGCGATCCGTGACGCGGCCCGCCAGCTCAAGGCGAACCTGTTCCCGGTCGCCGCGCAGATGATCGGCGCCCAGCTCGGCTTCACCGTGGACCAGAGAGACCTGACCGCGGAAGATTCGAAGATCCATATCAAGGGACGTCCCGACATCGGCCTGACCTACGCGCAGGTCGTCGGCAAGGCCTATGTGACGCAGGTCCCGCTGGCCGTCATCGGCAAGTGGTATCCGCCTCATCCGGGCTTCCAGCAGCCGTCCGGCCACGGCCCGACCATGCATACGTTCGCGTACGGCGCGCATTACGTCGAGATCTCGGTGGACACCGAGACCGGCATGATGAGCGTGGACAAGACCGTCTACGCCTGCGATATCGGCAAGGCCATCAACCCGATCATCGTCGAAGGCCAGATGGAAGGCGCGTCGGTGCAGGCGTTCGGCTACGGCATGATGGAAGAGGAGCTGTTCGACACCAAGCGCCGCAACGGCAATATGGAGAATGCGACCTTCCACAGCTACGTGATCCCGACCGCGATGGACGTTCCGAGCGACAAGACCACGATCGTGGTCGAGTGCCCGAACGAACTGGGACCGTGGGGCGCGAAGGGCATCGGCGAGCCCGGTATCATCCCCGGCGCGCCGGCCATCCGCAACGCGTTCCTGGACGCGACCGGCATCTCCGTGGGCAAGATCCCGCTGACGCCGTACTACGTCATGGAACAGATCGAAAAAGCGCAGAAGAAGGAGGCCTGAGCTATGAGCGTTTACTTTAAGCCTAAGACCGTAGCGGAGGCCCTCGACCTGCTGGATCAGTACGGAGAGAAGGCCGTCATCGTGAACGGCGGCACGGACATGGTGGAGAAGATCGCCACCGGACGTGCGGTCCCGGACGTCGTCATCCTGACGACGGACCTGGATGAACTCAAGAAGATCGAGGTGAAGGACGGCCTGATTCACATCGGCGGCGCCGTCACCTACCTTCAGATGCTGAACTGCCCGGCCATCCAGGCGCACAAGGGCCTGATGATCGCGGTCGGCGCCATCGGCAGCGCGCCGGTGCGCGTGGTCGCGACCCCGGCCGGCAACGTGGGCACCGCGGCCCCGTCGGCGGACTGCACGTCCATGATGATGGGCATGGAAGCCAAGATCCATGTGTGCAGCAAGGCGGAAGGCGAGCGGGTGATCCCGATCGAAGAATTCTTTGTCAAAACGTATGTGAACGTGCTCAAGCCGCAGGATCTGATCACCGAGATCACGATCCCCGAAGCGAAGAAGGGCACGGGCACCGGCTATGTGCGTCTGACCCGCCGCAAGGCGCAGGATATCGGCAAGGTCCTGGTCAGCGCCATGATCAGCGTCGAGAACGGCGTCTGCACGAAGGCCGTGATCGGCCTCGGCGCCCTGAACGCGACCGCCGTGCGCGGCACCAGCGTGGAGGAAGGCCTGATCGGCAAGACCAAGGAAGAGGCCCGCGCGTTCTGCCGCAGCGGACTTCCGAAGGAAGCCGGTCTGCGTCCGAGCCGCTACACGCACTACAAAGAGCAGACGACGCCGGTGGCGCTCGAGCGCGCCGTCATGATGGCGTGGGAAGAAGCGGAGGTGAAGTAAGACATGGCAGAAGTGAGATTCAAACTGAACGGCAAGGACGTCGTGATCGACGTCGATGCCAAAGAGCGCCTGGTCGATACTCTCCGCAAGCGCTTCCACCTGACCGGCACCAAGCTGACCTGCGGCAGCGGTGACTGCGGCGCCTGCACGGTGCTGTTCAACGGCAAGGCGATCCGTTCCTGCACCTGCCTGACCTGCATGTGCGACGGTCAGGAGGTCGTGACCATCGAAGGCGTGATGCCGATGAACGGCGGCAAGCTGCATCCGATGCAGCAGGCGTTCATGGAGACCGGCGCCATCCAGTGCGGCTACTGCACGCCGGGCATGATCCTGACGGGCATCGCGCTGCTGAACGAGAACCCGGATCCGACGCTCGATGAGATCAAGGTCGCGCTGGCCGGCAACCTGTGCCGGTGCACGGGCTACTGGAAGATCTTCGATGCGATCCAGCTGTGCGCGAAGCGCATGAAGGAAGCCAAGGCGGAATAAGCCGGGCTCCGGATCCAACTGTTGGTACCGAGACGGAGCGGAGGACGCGTTCCTCCGCTCTGTTTCTTTGCCCGGCAGGGGTCTTTAACCCCTGTTTAATAAACGGATCAGAAAAAACTATACCGGATACGATCCGTCTGACATTGAATTGCATATCGGTTTTTGCTATACTTGAATTTGAATTTTACCGGTGCGGCAGCCACCGAACGGCGGCCGCGGAAGGAAGGTATATGAAGTATTACAGCCGGCTGTTCTTCCTGAACGGGGAAGGCAAGCGTGTATTCGGAAAGGGCCCGGAGATGCTGCTGACCTATGTGCAGAAGACCGGCTCTCTGCGGAGCGCCGCGGAGAAGATGGGCATGAGCTACGGCAAGGCCCTTCAGATCATCAAGCGAGCGGAGGAAGCCTTCGGAC
>CACXFD010000181.1 GCA_902766845.1 uncultured Lachnospiraceae bacterium
CGGTACAGGATGTACGCCTTCGCGATATCGGCATAGCCGGCCTCGGACAGAATCTTTTCCGCGCTGTCCTGGATGTCTTCGACCGCGATCAGGTTATTCTTGATCTTGGGTTCGAAGTCGGACGTGACACGCAGTGCGAGCATGTCGATGACCGACGGGTGATAGTTGTACTTCTGCGCTTCGAACGCCTTGGTCAGCGCCGCGCTGATCTTCGCGATGTCAAAATCCGCGATCTTTCCGTCTCTTTTGAGTACCTGATACATAGCTTTTCTCCTGCTTCCCCCCGTAAAACACTTCTGGTAAACGTTGAAAGAGGCCTTTCTGCGAAGGCCTCTTTTACTATAGCACCGTTATGGATAAGAATCAATATCTAGGTGCGATTTTTTTTAAAACACTAGATATTGTGGTTTGGGCGGTCGTTTTCGGAATTGACGGACACTTTTACGGGATCTCTGCGGATGACTGTCTATTCAGTCAGGCCTGCTCGCGCGGCTTCGCATCCTCACACCTCGCAGTCCCGCTGCTGTGCCGCTGCTGTCTTAGGGCCGGCTCACGCGGCTCTGCGGCCTCCCGCGCCGCGCAGCCTTTTTTCCTCTGCCTCACACGCCGCGCAGCCCGACCTCCTGCACATACGGCGCCGCGATCTGCGCGTACCGCTTCATCTCCTCCTCGGACGGAGCCGAAAAGCCCGAGAACAGGACCGTGTCCCGGTCGTGGAAGGCCTGCAGGAAATACCGGCGCGCGCCGCGGATCATCTCCCCGATGCCCGGGAACGATTCCTCGTCATGGAACGGCTTCACGACCGTCGTGCGGAACTCATAGTCCGGCGCGTCCCGCAGGATCCGCGCGATGCTCTCGCGCACGGGCCCGAGGTCCGCGTGCGCCATGCCGACCGTCTGCGCGTAGCGCTCCGGGCTGTTCTTGACGTCCATGGCCACATAATCGACCAGGCCGCGCGACAAGACGGTGCCGAGCTGCTCCGGGAAGCCGCCGTCGGTATCCAGCTTGACCGCGTAGCCCATGTCCCGGACCTTTTCCATCAGGTCCGGCAGTTCCCGGGTCAGGAGCGGTTCCCCGCCCGTGAACGCGACGCCGTCCAGCAGGCCGCGGCGCTTCTCCAGGAACGACAGCAGCTCCGCGTCGTCCATGACGGCGGGCGCGCTCCCGTTCGCGAGCTCCGCGTTATGACAGAACGGGCAGCGCCAGTTGCAGCCCGACAAAAAGACCGTGCAGGCCGTATGGCCCGGAAAATCCAGCAGGGTCAGTTTCTGCAGTCCGTAGATCTTCATGATCCGTATCGATCCTTTCCGGCGGGCTTGCGGCCCGCCGCGTTTTGTTTCTATTTGAATCGGCCGGCCGGCGGTCCATGCCGGCCGCCCGGCGCGTCTTACACCGCGGCCAGGATATGGAGGTTGCGGACCTCCGGGTCCGCGATCCCGTCGTTCACGGAATACGCGTGCTTCTCGAGGTCTCCGCAGACCGCCTTCGTCAGCTCCTGCGCCTGCAGCGCCTCGATGACGCACGACGCCGCGTCCTCGATCATGAAATACTTGTCCTCGCAGACCGACGCGTCGTTGGGCGTGGTCAGCAGGTATTCGAACGTCTCCGGCAGGACCGGCTGCTCCGGCAGGGCGCGCAGCGCCCGGAAGCTCCATTTATAATACGGCATATAGCGCCGGTTCAGCAGGAAGCTCACGGTCATCGCGCTTTTGACGAACTCCACGGCCGCCAGCTGTGCAGCCGCCTCCTCTCCGTGCGCGAGACACCGGCGGTAGTTGTACTGGCCGGCCTGCGCCATCAGCAGCAGCTGTCCGGCCAGGCGCTTTCTGCGCACGTCCTCCGGCATCGCCGCCAGGCGCTCCCGGACCGTGGTCACCAGGCCCGACGGATCCGACCAGATCTCCCCGTTCACGGCCTCCGCGAGCACATAGTCCGGCGTGCTCAGCCACTGCGGCAGGCTCAGGCAGCCGTCCGGCGTTCCGGTTTTTTCCTGAAAGTACTCCTCCGCGCGGTGCACCCCGTGCCGGCTGCCGCCGACCGGGTCCAGCCGGCCGCGCGAGAGCCCCATGAACTCCTTCGGGAGCTTCGCGTAGGCGCGCTCCAGCCGGAACGCCGTGCGCCGGTCCACCGCGTCCTCCCCGGGCAGAAAGATCTGAAAGCCCGGCTCCATATCGTGATCGCGCGACACCTCATCGTCAAAGCCGTAGCATTCGGAGCCCGCCCCGGTCAGCCCGACGGCGATCACGCCGCAAAGCTCCGGAAACTGCTCCTCCAGCATCGGCCGGCCGTATGTCTCATAATACGCGCGGGCGATCTCCATTCCGTTCATACGATTCTGTCCCTTCTTCCCACCGACCGGCCGCACTTACCGGCCGGCGTAAAACGCGTCGATCCGGTCCCGGAGCTTCTGCGCCTCCAGGAACCATCCGTACCGGTCAAAGACCGGCGCGCATTTCTCGCACACGAAGACCGTATAGCCGTCTTCGGGCAGGGTCGGCGTCTCCAGCAGGGCCGCGGCCTTTTCCAGGTATCCGTCGATCGCGCTCTCCGCCGCTTCCGCGCCCAGCTCCGCCTCCGCGGTATCCGCGAGATTCAACCAGGTGATGGCCTGTTCGAGTTCTCCGTTGGGCGCGAGCGCCATCACGGCCAGTGCCTTTTCAAAATGCACGCGGGCCTCGCCGTAACGGCCCAGCGCGGTCTCCGTCAGCGCCATGTTGTTATACAGGCCGCCCAGCCGGGCATCCTGCGGCGTCAGCTCCGCCTCGTAGATCTCCCGCGCTTTTTGAAACATCGACAGGCTCTCCTCATCCATGCGGAACGACGCGTACACCGTGCCCGCGTTGACATAGCAGGTCCCGCCGCTCGCGGACCGCTCGTAGCCGAGCTCCGGGAGCAGGGCCAGCGCCTTTTCCACGCTCGCGACGCCTTCGGCCTGCCGGCCGGTCTTGCGGTAGAAGCCCATCATTTCATTATAGAGAAAGAACTCCCCGCGGCGGTCGCGGTTCGCCTTTGCCTCCTCCAGCCAGTACAGCAGGTGGCGCTCGGCGCCCGCGACGTCCTTAGCGGTCATGTACTCATCCAGTTTTTCCGAGATCCGCTGCTGCGGGACGGGCCGGACGGGCTCCTCCATCCCGTACCCCTTCTCGCTTCCGAGCGGGCACCGCGGATCCGCGTAATCCTCCGGGCCGATGGGTCCGGCGCTGTTCAGACGATCGGTCATGTTCTGCTCCTTCGTATCTTATTCGTATCTTATTCGTATCTTATTTGTATCCCATCCAAAAAGTGCGCATTGCCGGCATGCCGGCCGATCCTATCAAAATACAGTATGTATTACCGCCATGCCGGCCGATCGGATCTCTTTCAGGCCAGCATCTGAACCGCCAGAGGATCTTTCATATCCATCGGAACAACGATATGCGTAAACAACGCGAGCCCGGTCCGGCCGTCAGATCAGCCGGTACGGTGCTTTTTTGAACGTATAGGATCCGAAATCGAACTTCTTCGGGTCCACCCTGTTCGCCAGTTCCCTGCTCGTGATAAAGTCCGCCGATACATTCACAAGCAGCTGCTTTCCGCCGGTCTCCACAAGATAATAGGCGGAGGTATCCCTCAGATAATCGGCTCCCTGAATGATTCCCGCGCCTGCCACAAGATCGGCCAGCCACTCGGCTTTACTCATCCTTTTTCTTCGAATGAGCGGATAGATCGCATCCGCACCGCTGTATTTGAAACAGCAGGCCGCATCCTTTTTGTCACGGCATTTTCCCGTAACTTCGAACCGATCCGGGTCGATCGCTTCCTTCGTTTCACGGAAGCTGAGCTTTTCACCTTCATCCAGCAGATAGTCCACGCTGACATCCAGCAGCTGTGCCATTACCTTCAGATTGTTTACATCCGGCATTCCCTTGTCGGACTCCCACTTCGCGACCGCAGACCGGGATACGCTCAGCTTCTGAGCAAACTGTTCCTGCGATAATCCGGCCTCTTTTCTTGCTTCCTTTAGTTTCTCTCCAAACGTCATGATGATGACCTCCTTTTGATCTCCGCACGGATGCGGTCTTCGTTACAGCCTCATCATAGGAAAGGTCCCCCGTGACAGTAAAGAGAGGGGTCGTGACAGTGATGTTACTTTCCGTAACACCAGTCCGGCTCCGTTCTGTTTCTCACCGGATCCCTTGCGCTGACCGCCCCTCATGGAATAAGCCCGGATCATCATCGCTGACGCAAAGAGTATGTCACCGTCTTTGAATAGGACGATTCATCGCTGGAACGGGATTCGTGTTCGTACGTTCTTCCGGCCGTGCTTCCATCGATGAAGAGTATCCCGGCTGACTGCATTGTACCATAAAGGCGGGCTCATGGCTACCGAAAAGCCGCGAAAGGCCGGGACGCAAACGCGGCCGGCCCCCTGTCTGTCCGTCCGAGCAACCGCGGTCGGTCCCTGTCTGCCCGCAAAAAACAGCCGGCCCTGCCGGGCCGGCTGCTCCGTTATCCGATGATTCTGCGTTTTGATTCGGTTTCCGTCTCTTTTGTGAGGCGGCGGGCCGCCCCCTTACATCATTTGATGTAGCGCACGTACTTGCAGGGGCTGCGGTACTGGAGGCTGGAGATGATGATGCCCTGCCGCGAGTTGGCGGCGTGGATGATCTCCCAGTTCCCGATGTACATGGCCACATGCGTCACGGTTCCGCTGCTGTCCGCAAAGAAGATCAGGTCTCCGGGCAGGAGCTGCTCCGCCGTGATGGCCTTTCCCTTGGAGCTGGACGCCTGGTCACGCGACACGCGCGGGATGCTGTATCCGAAGTGCGCGTAGATCTGCTGGACAAAGCCCGAGCAGTCGATGCCGTCCGTCAGGCTGTTTCCGCCGAAGACGTACTTGTTCCCGAGGAACTGCTTGGCATACGCCACCATGGCCTGCCGCAGCAGCATGTGGTCGGGATCCGAATCCTCTTCCTTCCTGGTGGTCTCGGTGGGCTTCGGCGCGTCCGTAGGCTTTGGTGCTTCCGTGGTCCGGGGCGCTTCCGTAGTCTTGGGCGCTTCCGTGGACACGTCTCCTCCCGGCGCCTGCGTGCCGTCCGCGGGCGTCTGCCCGGCTTCCGTGGACTGGGCGGCTTCGCTGGCCGCGGCCTCTTCCGATTCGCGCGCGGCAATGGATGCCGCGACCGACGCTTCATATGCCGCCTGTGCCTGACGGGATTCCTCCGCGGCACGGGCCGCTGCTTCTTCCGATTCTCTGGCCCGGCGGGATGCCTCCGCACGGGACGCGTCCTCCTCTTCCTTCTGGCGCTGGGCCGCCAGCAGCGCTTCCTCCGCTTCGCGGGCCTCGCGCGCCAGCCGCTCCTTCTCTTCGCGTTCCGCGCGCTCCTCCGCCAGCGTCCTGGCTTCGTTGAACTCTACGCGGACCGACACATATTTACTGGCCAGATATCCGACCGTCGAAAACTGGCCTTCCTCGACCTCATCGAAGCCGATCTTGACGAACGGACCGCCGGTCCCCTGGATCCCTTCTTCGATGATGACGTACTCTTCCCCTTTTCCGAGGACGGTTAGGGTCTCCGCGTCCGTGCTGGGCGCCTTGCGCAGCCGCAGGGCCGATGCCTTGACCTTTCCGAGCACGGTGCCGACCTTCTTCGCGATGGCTTCCGCTTCCTCACCGGTCACGAAGTACGAGGCCTTCATATATCCCTGCACGTTGCCGGAACGGATCTTATACCATTCTCCGCCTTCCCCTTCCACGGTCTCGAGGATCTCCGCCGCGGCATCGTTCCCGATGTGCCCGACGACCTCCGCGTCCGTGCTGGGCGCCTTGCGGACGTTCACGTTGCTCTCCACGCGGGAGATGGCGATGTTCTCATAAGCCGAACGGCGCACCGGCTGGGTCTCGGCTTCCGTTTCGGGCTCCGTCTCCGGTTCCTGTGCCGTCAGCGCGCCGCTCTCGAGAAAGCGGAGCAGGTCTCCTTCCGGATCCATGGTCGACGCAAAGAAACGGTTCAGCGGGACCATGATGCCGGCACGGGCCGAATCCACGGTCACGTCATTGCTGGCCTTCGCGCCCGCATGCGTCAGCCCGGTCAGCAGTAAACTGACCGCAAGAGCCGCGGCGCCGGCGCGCCATATCTTTTTTCGGTCGGGTCTGTTCATACAAACGCCTCCAGGGTGGGATTCTTCACCATACTCTCACAGTATAACAAGGCAAAGACATTATGTCAACGATTTTTTACCGTTTTTTCCTCAAAAACCACAATTCAGGCTCAAAAAAGTTCTCCACAGCCAAAAGATCCCGGGGAATCGCCCTTTCGCGATCCTCCGGGATCCTCAAAAACCGCACGTCTTTATGTTATGTAAACCGCCATCCTTCGCCCGGTCCGCCGGTCTGCCCGGCAGGGATTCTTGAGCGTTTTCTTCGAAACGCTCCTCTCCGGCTTCGAAAGGCCGCTTACAGGCTCACGTTCTTCAGGTGCCAGATATCCCGCACGTACTCTTCGATCGTGCGGTCGGACGAGAACTTGCCGGCATGGGCCACGTTCAGGATGGCCATCTTCGCCCAGCGGTCACGGTCGCGGTAGGCCTCGTCCACGCGCTGCTGCGCTTCGGCATAGCTGCGCAGGTCCTTCAGGATAAAGAAGGTATCCGCGCGCCGGCCCGGCGTATCCTCCAGGAGCGACCGGTAGATCAGCCGGAACCGTTCCGGATCCTCGGGCGCGTAGAAGCCGTTGATCAGCTGCATCAGCACGCAGCGGATCTCGGGATCGTTCTCGAAGATCTCCATCGGGCGGTAATCGCCGCGCTGTTCATGTCCGATGACCTCGTCCGCGCTCATGCCGAAGATGAATGCGTTCTCCCGGCCCACTTCTTCCACGATCTCCACGTTGGCGCCGTCCATGGTGCCCACCGTCACGGCGCCGTTCAGCATGAACTTCATGTTGCCGGTGCCGGAGGCCTCCTTGCTGGCCGTCGAGATCTGTTCCGAGACCTCGCTGGCCGCAAACAGCACCTCCGCGTTGGAGACGCGGTAATCCTCGATGAAGACGACCTTGATCTTTCCGCGGATGGACGCGTCGTTGTTGATGACGTCCGCCACGGAATTGATCAGCTTGATGGTCAGCTTCGCGACCTCGTAGCCGGCCGCGGCCTTTCCGCCGAAGATGAACGTGCGAGGGACCATGTCGAGGTCCGGATTCTGACGGACCTTTTCGTAGAGCCACATCACGTGCAGGATGTTCATGAGCTGGCGCTTGTATTCATGCATGCGCTTGATCTGGACATCGAAGATGGACGACGTGTCCACCGAGATCCCGTTGTGCTCCCAGATATACCGGGCGAGCCGCTCTTTGTTGCGCTGCTTGATCTCGAGGAATTCCTTCCGGGCCTTCGGGTCGTCCGCGCACCACGCGAGCTTTTCGAGCTGGGGCAGGTCGGTGATCCAGCCGTCCCCGATCTGTTCGGTGATCCAGTCCGCCAGCAGCGGATCCCCGTGCAGCAGGAAGCGCCGCTGCGTGATGCCGTTCGTTTTATTATTGAACTTTTCGGGCATCATCTCATAGAAATCGCGCAGCTCCTGGTTCTTCAGGATCTCCGTATGCAGGCGCGCCACGCCGTTCACGGAAAAGCCCGACGCGATGGCCATGTACGCCATCCGGATCCGGCCGTCCTCGATGATCCGCATGCGGTGCAGGCGTCCCTCATCGCCCGGGAAGCGGGCACGGATGGCGTCGCAGAAGCGCCGGTCGATCTCCTGCACGATCTGGTAGATGCGCGGGAGCAGGCGCGAGAACAGGTCCACCGGCCACTTCTCGAGCGCCTCCGACATGATGGTATGGTTGGTATACGCCATGCACTTGCTGGTCACGGCCCAGGCTTCTTCCCAGGTGAAGTTCTCTTCATCCATCAGGATGCGCATGAGCTCGGGGATGGCCAGCGTCGGATGCGTGTCATTCATCTGGAACACGAACATGTCCGCGAGACCGTGCACGTCTTCGCCGCGCTGTTCCTTATACATCAGCACCGCGCGCTGCAGCGTGGCGGACACGAAGAAATACTGCTGCTTCAGGCGCAGCTCCTTGCCGGCGTAATGGTTATCGTTCGGGTACAGGACCTCGACGATGTTGCGCGCGAGGTTCTCCTGCTCCACGGCCTTCTGGTAATCCCCGCGGTCGAACGAGGACAGACTGAAGCTGTCCACCGGCTCCGCGTCCCAGATGCGCAGCGTGTTCACGATGCCGTTATGATAGCCCACGACGGGCAGGTCATACGGGACCGCGCGCACGGCCGAATAATTCTCCTGCACGAAATGGTTGCGCTGTTCCGCGGGATCCCAGTCCGTGCGGACCGATCCGCCGAAGCGGACCTCGACCGCGTATTCATCGCGGCGGATCTCGAACGGGTTGCCGTCGCGCAGCCAGTCATCCGGAAGCTCTTCCTGATAGCCGTCCCGGATCTTCTGCTTGAACAGGCCGTAGCGGTAGCGGATTCCGCAGCCGTACGCCGGATAGCCGAGCGTGGCGAGCGAGTCCATAAAGCAGGCCGCCAGACGCCCCAGGCCGCCGTTTCCGAGCGCATAGTCCGGTTCCTGGTCCTCGACCGCGTTGAGGTCGAAACCGAGGTCTTCGAGAGCCTCGCGCACCTCCTTGCGGGCGCTCAGGTTGATCAGGTTGTTTCCGAGGGCGCGGCCCATCAGAAACTCCATGGACAGGTAGATCACGTACTTGACGTCCCGTTTCTTATACGCCTTCTGCGTCTGGATCCAGTCGTCGATGATGTATTCCTTCAAGGTGTAGGCCACGGCCGTGAAGACCTGCTTTTCGGTGGCCTCGTCGATCGTGCGGCGATAGAGGTTCTTGACGTTCTCCTCGATCTCGCGTTTCAGTTCTTCCTTGGTTACAGTCTTTTTCATTCGGTAGTTCCTCTCCGTGTGCTCCCGGTCGTCCGGCCGGTCCGGCCTTCGGGCAGGGTCCTGCGGGGGCATTTACGAGCCCGCCGGCCGCCGTTCAAAACGGCCTTTCGGCACATAAAAACACATTCTGGGGGATTGTAGCACAGATCACTCACAGAATCCAGTTTTTCTTGTGAATCCGTGCATTTTCGTGATTTTCCACAAAAAACGCAGGGATGAAAAAGGCAGCAAAGGCCCGGCCGGAGGATCCGGCCGGGCCTTTGCTGCCAGAGTCTTTTTTCATATGGTCTGTCCGGCCGCCGCGAGACCCGCATCAAGCGGCGCGCCGCGGCAGGTTCCCGGCCGCACCGCGGTCCGCTTTCGGAATCATTCCGCCGCGGCCCGCGCGGTCAGCGCGCCGTCCTTCAGGTCGATCTCGATCACGCTGCCTTCGGACAGCTCTCCGGCCAGGATCAGCCGGGCCGCCAGGGTCTCGACGTTCTTCTGCAGGTACCGCTTCATCGGCCGTGCGCCGTAGACCGGCTCGTAGCCGTTCTCGACCACGAAATCGCGCGCGGCGTCCGTCAGCCGGATCGACAGCTCCCGGTCCGCCAGACGCTTGTTGACGTCCGCGACCATCAGGTCCACGATCGCGTTCATGTTCTGCTTCGTCAGCGGCTTGAACAGGATCGTCTCATCCAGACGGTTCAGGAACTCCGGACGGAAGTGGGCCCGCAGGTCCGCCATGACC
>CACXFD010000182.1 GCA_902766845.1 uncultured Lachnospiraceae bacterium
TATACGTTCCGCCTGGAGCTGGCCGGTTCGGAATATACCGTGGACGCGGAGCAGCTGCAGCTGGCCGCGGCGGCCCCGGTGGATACGGCGGCCCTGCTGGAGCAGCAGAAGGCGGATCCGACCCTGCTCTCCTTTGAAGCGGACGGAGCGGTCACCGCGGACCTGTCCGTGCTCGAGGAGATGCTGAAGGCGGACTTCCCGGATCCGAAGGAAGTCGAAGAGCAGGAGAGCGCGGCCGCGGAGAGCAAGGAAGCCTCGGAAGAGACCGCGGACGCCACGGAAGCCGCGTCGGAATCGGCTGCGGACGGAGAAACGCAGGAGGCCGCGGAAGCGCAGGTCGTGATCAAGACCAAGAATCTTCCGGCTAAAAACGCGACCGTCGTCTATGATGAGACCAAGGAGAGCTTCGTGATCGTGCCCGGCGAGAACGGCGTGCTCGTGGACGTCGCGAAGATCATGGAGCTCGTGAAGCCGGCCGTCGAGGCGCTGGAGCCAGAGCTCGTGATCGACGAGGAGGTCTACGCGGTCAAGCCCGAGATCACCGAAGAGGATGAAAAGCTCCAGGCCGGCCTGAAGATGGCCAATGACGCCCTGAACGTGAAGCTGACCTATACGTTCACGCCCGAGGGCGGCAGCACCAGCACCGTGACCATCCCGAAGAGCATGCTCGCGAAGATCTACAAGCTCAGCGAGGACGCCTCGGAGATCAAGGTGGACGAGGACGCGGTCAGCGATTACGCGGACGAGCTCGCGAAGAAGTACAGCGCGGCCAGCGCCTCCACCAGCGAGAAGTTCAAGACCACCGGCGGCAGCTACATCAACATCAGCGTGCCCAAGGCCGGCGCGGCCGTGAATGAGAACGCGCTGTATGAAGACATGCTGAAGGCTCTGCAGGCGAAGAAGGATGACAAGCGCACCGCGCCGTACGTCCAGAAGTCGGGCAGCGGGGACACCTACTGGGGCGGAAACTACGTCGAGGTGGACCTGAACCAGCAGCGTCTGTGGCTGTATAAGAACGGCAAGTGCATCATCGATACCTACATCGTATCCGGCAACGTGTCGATGGGCGCGGAGACGCCGACCGGCCATTTCACCATCTACAAGAAGATGCGCAACCGCATGATGACGGGCTGGGATTTCGACGGCACGCGCTATGAGAGCCAGACCGAATACGCCTGCTATTTCCGCGGCGGCTGCGCGATCCACGACTCCCAGTGGCGTGACAACTACGGCGGGACCAAGTACATCTACGAAGGCAGCCACGGCTGCGTGGGCATGCGCCTGAGCCTCGCGAAGAAGTTCTATGAAGAGGTCTATGTGGGCTACAACGTCGTGATCTACGGCGGCCTGCACAAGAGCGACCTGCTGAACAAGGATCCCGAGGTCAAGGCGGAGACGACCAGCGTCACGATCGAGGTCGGCGAGGTCTTCGATCCCAACGTGACCACGGTCAGCGACGGCCGTCAGTGGTGCGCGTTCTCGAGCGCGGAGCCCATCGTCCGCCAGACCGGCCGCAAGGGCGGCGAGGTCATCGGCGTGACGCCGGGCGTCATCGCGATGGGTTATTACGTGGACGCCACGCGCAATTACAGCGCCGATCACGTGGATATCGTGATTCGTGTGGTCCCGAAGGGCACGCTCCATCCGGAGACGGAGCCCGCCACGGAAGCAGCCAAAAAGCAGGAGATCACCGCGTCAATCGACAAGGCGGAGCTGACCGCCGGCGATACCGCGAAGGTGACCGTGACCGGCGCCCAGGGCAAGCTCACGTTCTCGACGTCGGATAAGAACGTCGTGACCGTGGACTCGAGCGGAAACGTCAAGGCCGTCGCCAAGGGATCGGCCACGATCTCGGTCAAGGCCGCGGCCGCGGACGGCTACGAAGCCTCCAACGTGGTGAAGATCAGCGTGACGGTCAAGGAGAAGGAAACGCAGCCTGAACCCACCGAGGCTCCGACCAAGGAGCCCACCGAGGCACCTACGGAGGAGCCGACCGAAGCGCCCACCGAGGCTCCGACCGACGCACCGACCGAGGCACCCACCGAAGAGCCCACCGAAGCACCTACGGAGAAGCCCACCGAAGCTCCGACCAATCCGCCGACCGAGGCGCCCACGGAGCCGGAAGGCGAACAGAACCCGTAACCGAAACGTCAGACCAGGGCAGTCTTGCCGCGCAAGACTGCCTTTTTTCAAAGAAGTTCCGGCGGCCCGCGCCTGCCGGAAAGACCGGAGACCGGCCTGCGCCGGCCGGAAAGACCGGAAAGAGGAGCGGGCCGGTTCGGAGACCGTCTCTTTCGGAAAGAAGGAACCAACGATGCTGAATTTTACCGTGGGTCCGGTCATGTCGGACCCGGAGATCCTGGAGGTGTCGGCGCAGTCCGCGCCGTATTTCCGTACGCCGGAGTTCTCACAGATCATGAAGGAGAACGAGGAGCGGATGCTCTCGCTCGTGCACGCGCCCGCGGGCTCGCGGTGCGTGTTTTTGACGTCGTCGGGCACGGGTGCCATGGAATCTGTGGTCATGAACGTGCTGAAGCCCGGCGAGAGGACCGTCGTGATCAACGGCGGCAGTTTCGGGGACCGCTTCGCGAAGCTCTGCCGGCTGCACGGGCATGAGACTGCGGAGGTCTTCCCGGAGCGCTTCGGCGCGCAGATCCGGGAGGAGCAGCTGCGTCCGCTGGCCGGACAGGGCTACGGGGCTCTGCTCGTGAACATGTGCGAGACCTCGTCCGGGATCCTGTACGATATGCCGATGCTGGCGCGGTTCTGCCGCGACAACGGGATGATCCTGATCGTGGACGCGATCAGCGCGTTCCTCGCGGACCCGCTGGATATGGAGGAACTGGGCGCGGCCGTGGTGCTGACCGGGTCGCAGAAGGCCCTCGGTGTGCATCCGGGCGTGTCGGTCGTAGCGCTGGCGCCGGAGGCGCTGGCCCGCGCGGAAGCCAACCCCGAGGTCTGCCTGTACCTGAGCCTCAAAGAGGCGCTGAAGAACGGAGAGCGCGGCCAGACGCCGTTCACACCGGCCGTCGCGACGCTTCTGCAGATCCACAAGCGCCTGGAAAAGATCGAAGCGGCCGGAGGGGCCGGCGCGGAACGCGCGGCCATCGCGGAGCGCGCGGCGCAGATCCGTGAGGGGATCGCGGACCTGCCGTTTACCGAAGTTGCCGAGGATCCGTCTCACTGCGTGACGGCCGTCCGGCCGGATCACGGCGGCGCGAAGGAGATCGTGCGGATCCTCAAGGATGAATATCAGATCTGGGTCTGCCCGAACGGAGGGGACCTCGCGGATCAGGTGTTCCGGATCGGACACATCGGACACATCACGAAAGAAGACAACGAAGCGCTGCTTTCGGCGCTCCATGATATGGACCGGCGCGGCCTGCTGTAAGCCGGGCGGCCGGAAGCCGGACACAGACGGACAACCGGAAGCCGGACACAGACGGACAACCGGAAGCCGGACACAGACGGCCCGGCTGCGCGCCGCGGTCTCTCAGAATCAGGAAAAGGTGAGGAAGACCATGAAAAAAGTGATCACCTACGGGACCTTCGATCTGCTCCATTACGGTCATATCCGGCTCCTCGAGCGCGCCCGCGCGCTCGGAGACTGGCTCGTGGTCGGCGTGACCAGCGATGACTACGACCTCTCCCGCGGCAAGATCAACGTGCGCCAGTCGCTGGCGGAGCGTCTGGAAGCCGTGCGCCGCACGGGCCTCGCGGACGAGATCATCGTGGAGGAATACGCGGGCCAGAAGATCGATGATATCTGCCGCATGGGCATCGACGTGTTCACGGTCGGCTCCGACTGGGTGGGCCAGTTCGATTACCTGAAGGAATACTGCGAGGTGGTCTATCTGGACCGGACCGAGGGCGTGTCGAGCTCGCAGCTGCGCGGCGGGGAAAAACCGCTGCGGCTGGGCCTGGCCGGCGAGGTCGCGTTCGTGAACAAGGTCTTCCGTGAGAGCCGGTACGTGAACGGCCTGGAGGCCACGGCGTACTGGGCCGCGGACGGCCGGGAGCTCGAAGACGATGTCCGGGCCCTGACCGAGTGCGCGTCGTTCTCCGACCTGCTGGAGCAGGTGGACGCGGTCTATCTGACCACGGCGCCCGCCGAGCACGGCGCCCAGATCCGCGAAGCGCTGGAGCGCGGGAAGCATGTGCTCTGCGAAGCACCGGTCTCGATCGACCCCGCGGAGCTCGAGGATCTGTTTGCCTTGGCCGCGCAGAAGGGATGCGTGCTGGAGACGGCCCTGCGCACGGCCTACTCGATGGCGTACGCGCGGCTGCTTTTGCTGATCAAGACCGGGATCATCGGCCGCGTGGTGTCGGTGGACGCGGCCTGCACGACCATCCGGCCGGTGGACCGCACCGATGAGAAGCGCCTCGGGCGCGCCTGGAACAGCATCTACGACTGGGGCCCCACGGCCCTGCTCCCGGTGTTCCAGATCCTCGGCACGGATTATAAGGAAAGACACATCGTGAGCCGGATCCTGGACCCGGCCACGCGCTATGACGACTTCTCCCGCATCGACTTCGTCTATGAGGACGCAGTGGCGCAGGTGAAGGTGGGCAAGGGCGTCAAGTCGGAGTGCGAGCTGATCGTCTCCGGTACCGGCGGGTATGTCTACGTGCCCGCGCCCTGGTGGAAGACGGATTATTTTGAAGTGCGGTTCGAGAATCCGGAGAACAACAAGCGCTTCTTTTATCAGCTGGACGGCGAGGGCATCCGCAACGAGCTCGTCTCGTTCGTGCGGGCCGTGCAGGACGGACGCGAGGACCGGCACGTGGATGCGCGGATCTCGCGGGCGATCGCGCAGGTCCTTTCGGATTACGCGGCCGGCCGCGGCGTGACGGAGCTGACCGTGACGGAGTGACGGGCCGGACAGAAAGGGAATCACATGGCGGAGAATACGGGCGCGTACGCGCCGGAGGTGCTCCACAGGCTCTGGCAGGTGGAGACGGAGATCTATCGGGAATTCGCGCGGGTCTGCGACGAGAACGGGCTCGCGTATTTTGCCGCGTTCGGGACCGCGCTCGGGGCCGTGCGTCATCAGGGCTTCATCCCCTGGGACGATGACATCGACGTCGCGATGCCGCGGGAGGATTACGAAAAGCTGATCGCGCGGGCGCCGGAGCTGTTTGCCGCCCCGTACGAGGTCCTGGAACCGCGGCTGACGGCGGGCTACGTGATGCCGTTCGCGAAGCTCACGCGCGCGGACAGCACGTTCGTGGAAGCCACGGACACGGACCGGACCTATCATTCGGGGATCTTCATCGACATCTTTCCGATGGACTGGATCTGGCCGGACGCGAAGCGCCGCCTGCGCGTCTATGAGAAGACGTTCCTGCTGGCGCGCCTGTGCGTGCTGATCGAATACGGAAGGCCCAAGCTCCCGAAGGGCATGACAGGCTGGAAAAAGACCGTGCTGCACGCCGGGACCATGGCCGTGCACGGACTGCTCCGGCTGACCGGACAGACCACGCAGCGCCTGTACGCGCGCTATCTGCGCGCGGCCACGCAGACGCCGCGGGCGGAGGCCCGGGGCCGCATCGCGGATCTGCTCCTGTACCGGCAGGAGGCCAATTACGGCCTGGACGATCCGATCTATCCCGAGAAGATGCTGTTCCCGACCCGGGAGGTCCCGTTCGGGGACATCACGGTCCGGGTGCCGGGCCAGACCGGCAAGTATCTGGCGCGCACGTTCGGGGAGGACTACATGACCCTGCCGCCCGAAGAGAAGCGCCACTGCCACATGCCGGCCGTGCTGGAGTTCCCGGAGGAGCGTCCATGAACATCTTTTATACGATCGACGCCAATTTCGTGCCGCAGCTGGCCGTGGGGATCGTCTCGGTCTGCGAGAACAACCGCGATCTGGCGGACATCCATTTTTATGTGGGCGCGCTGCGCGTGCCCGAAGAGGCGCAGCAGACGCTCGCGGAGCTGGCCGGCCGCTACGGCCGGAGCATCGACTTCATCGAGATCGGGGACCTGAAGAGCCGCATCGGCTTTGATTTTGACACCTACAGCTGGAACGACGTGATCATCGCGCGGCTCCTGCTGGATCAGCTGCTCCCGGAGAGCGTCCACCGCGTCCTGTACATGGACAGCGACACCGTGGTCTGCGGGAGCCTTAAGCATCTGGAGGAGCTGGATTTGAAGGGCCATGTGCTGGCCGCGTCCATCGAGGCGACGATGAACCGGCGCCGGCGCCGGCTTCTGGGCCTGGGTACGCATCCGTACGTGAACTCGGGCGTGCTGCTCGTGGACGTGGACGCGTGGCGGCGCGAGGAGGCGGGCCGGAAGGTCCTGGACTTCTACCGCGGCAAGGCCGGCGCGTTCTTCTGCCCGGACCAGGACGCCATCAACGGCGCGCTGGCGGGACGGATCCTGATCATCTCCCCGAAATACAACTTCTTCACGCAGTGCTGGTACTATCCGTACCGCGTGCTGAAGCGCCTGTGCGCGCCGGCGCCGTTCGTGCCGGAGAAGGTCTATGACGAGGCCTGCGCGCATCCGGCCGTGATCCACTATCTGGGCGAAGTGCGCCCGTGGCGCATCGGAAACGGCCATAAATACGAACATCTCTACCACGAGTACCTGGCCATGACGCCGTACGCGGACCAGGCCATGGAGGACGGCTGGCAGACCTATTTCAAATTCTACAACGCGTTCCTGAAGGTCCTGGGTCCTTTCCCGTACCTGCGGTACTGGATCACCGACACCGGCCTGCCGCTCCTGATGAAGTGGAAGACGATGGTGCGGCGGCGCCGGGGCTGAGCACCGCGCCGTGACAGGGCGGCCGCCCGGCGGGAACCGCAAAAGAGCACCGCTCCGGCCGCGCCAAACGAACAGGGCAGAAACGAACAGAGCAGAAAAGGAAGAAGAGACCCGATGGAGAAACGGCTTCCGGTCTGGAAGAATGCGATCCTGAATATCGCCGGCTCGCTGACCTACGCGGTCTGCCAGTGGCTGATGACGATCCTCGTGGTCAGCCTGGGCAGCGTGGAGGAGGCGGGCGTGCTGTCGCTCGCGATGGCGAATACGAATATGTATTTCACGCTGGCGACGTTTGGCCTGCGCGATTTTCAGGTGTCGGATTCGCGGAATCAGTACGAGCCGTCGGAATACTTCAGCACGCGCCTGCTGACCTGCACGTGCTCGGGCCTCTTATGCGCCGCCGTGGTCCTTCTGACCGGGCGCTACACCGCGTACCAGGCGGCATGCATCCTGATCTACATGGTCTACCGCATCTCCGAAGCCGTGGTCGACTCGCTGCAGGCGATGCAGCAGAAGGCCGAGCGCATGGACTACAGCTGCGTATCGTTCCTGATGCGCGGGCTGGGACTTCTGGCCGCGTTCTCGCTGGTGCTTCGCGCCACCGGAAAGCTCCTCTGGGCCGTGGCCGCCGTGGCGGCCGTCAGCTTCGCGGTCGTGATCCTCTGGGACTTTCGGATCTCGTCGCGCCTGGCCGGCCTGCATCCGGTCTTTCACCCGCTCCGGTCGCTGTCGCTGCTGCGCCGGTGCTTCCCGCTGATGGCGAATTCCTTCCTGCTGGCTTTCATCGTCGCGCTGCCGCGTGACCTGCTGGAGCAGCTGTACGGAGAATACACGCTGGGCATCTACGCGTCCGTGGCCGCGCCGACCGTGATCGTGCAGCAGGCCGCGATGTGGCTCTACGCGCCCACGATCCCGGCTTTCACGCGCGCCTACGAAGCCCGCGACCGGCAGGGCTTCTATAAGCTGTACCGGACGCTCTGGGGCGTGATCGCGGCCGCGGTGGCCGCGGCCATCCTGGCCGGCCGGTTCCTTGGGAAATTGGGCCTGTCCCTGTTCTTCCCCGAGGAGATCACGGCGCACGCGGACCTGCTGGTGCCGATCCTCTGGACCACGATCCTGATCGCCCTGTGCTATTATTTCAGCGCGCTGATCACGATCACGCGGCGCCTGCCGGTCATCCTGGTCTCGAACCTGACCGGCGCGGCGCTGATCCTGCTGTTCGCACGGCGGCTGATCGCCGCGGGCGGCATGGACGGCGTCAACCGGGCCGTCCTGCTGGCCATGGGCGTGAACGCACTGATCATGGGCGCGGCGCTGCACTGGTTTCTGAGGAAGAGGTTTGACGGGGAAGGCGGAACGGTGAAACGTAATGCGTAATCCATAGAAGGAAAGAAATCAAGCAGAAGGAAGATAATGAAAGCGGAGTAAAAGAAGCAGTGCCCAACGCGGCACTGCTTCTTTTTGCAAACAGATCTGTTTTTACAAAACCCCGAGAACTTTCAGTACCATACTCCAGACAAAGATCGTAAAAGTGCATCCCAGACTGGAGAAAACGACGATATGTCCTGCCAGAGAGGTGTCACCGCTTAATAGATCTTCTTAAGCCAGTGAAAGCCAGGACGCTTTTGAAGAGAAACGATCACGAGCGAAAAGCAGAGCGCCAGTAATAATGTGAGGCTAAACTGGGTATTGAGTATGTGACCGCTTGTACCCGGTATTTTGCATATAAAAAGGACGATGATCTCGTATATCCAAAGGTGAGAAAAATAGATCAGGGAGCTTAGCGGGCGCATGATTTGAAAAGCAAGCCGGTCGGATAGATTGAGCTGGACGATGAAACAGAAAAAGAATGCGGTGGACGGCACCAGAAGCAGATACA
>CACXFD010000183.1 GCA_902766845.1 uncultured Lachnospiraceae bacterium
AGGGGGAATAGCTGGTGAGGGTATAGGGTAATTTCTCTTCGGGAATTATCTGGTCGATGAACTTGCCGATCATGGAGTGTTCGGACGTGCCGATGAGGTAGAGGTCCTCGCCCTCGATCTTGTACATCATGGCGTCTATCTCCGCGAAGCTCATGACGCCGGTGACCACGTCGGCCCGGATCATGAACGGCGGCACGCAGTAGGTAAAGCCGCGGTCGATCATGAAATCGCGCGCGTACGCGAGCACCGCGGAATGCAGCCGGGCGATGTCCCCCATCAGGTAATAGAAGCCGTTGCCGGCCACCTTGCGGGCGCTGTCCAGGTCGATGCCGGAGAAGCGCTCCATGATCTCGGTATGGTACGGGATCTCGAAATCCGGTACCACGGGCTCGCCGTAGCGCTGGATCTCCACGTTCTCGGAATCGTCCTTGCCGATGGGCACCGACGGGTCGATGATGTTCGGGATCCGCATCATGCGGGCCTTGATCTCTTCCTCGACGGTCTTTTCCCGCGCGGACAGTTCTTCGACGCGGCTGGCGTTCTGCGCCACCTGCGCCTTGACCTGCTCCGCTTCCTCGCGCTTGCCCTGGCCCATCAGCTGGCCGATCTGCTTGCTCAGCGTGTTGCGCTGCGCGCGCAGGCCCTCGACCTCCTGCTTGATGGCGCGGTTCTCTTTATCCAGTTCGATGACCTCATCCACGAGCACCAGTTTCTGGTCCTGGAACTTGTTGCGGATGTTCTGCTTCACGACCTCGGGATTTTCCCGAACGAATTTGATGTCCAGCATGTCTCTTACCCCTCTTTTGCTGTGCGGTCCGGCCGACCCGTGCCATAACGGTCCGCGTCCGGCGCCGTCCCGCGCGCCGCGTGCCGGTCCTTCCGGCCGGCTGTCATTCTATCATACTCCGGATCGGGCCGGTTTGCAAGCCCCGGTCAGTCCTGCAGCTCCTCCATGCGGCGGATCGCGTCCGCGAAGACGTCCAGTGCTTCATCGATGGGCTTGCTCGTAGTCATGTCCACGCCCGCGATCTTCAGCAGCGAGACCGGGTCCTGCGTGCACCCCGAGGACAGGAAGGTCAGGTACTTCTCCACCATCGGCGCGCCCTCGTCGAGGATACGGTGGGCAATGGCCACGGCCGCCGAGAAGCTGGTCGCGTACTGGTAGACGTAGAAATTGTAGTAGAAATGCGGGATGCGGCACCACTCGTAGCGGATCAGGTCGTCCGAGACCATGTCCTCGCCGAAATACTGGCGGTTAAGGTCATAATAGACGTCCGACAGCGCCTGCGCGGTCAGGGGCGTGCCGGCCTCGGCCATCTCGCAGGTCTTTCGCTCGAATTCCTCGAACATGGTCTGGCGGAACAGCGTCCCCTTGAAGTTCTCGAGATAATGATTGATCAGATACGCTTTCTCTTCCCGGGACGAGGCGCGCTCCAGCAGGTACTCGAGCAGCAGCACCTCATTGGTGGTCGACGCGACCTCCGCGACGAAGATCCGGTATTCCGCGTTCAGCATGCTCTGGTGCTGCTCCGAATACCAGGTGTGCATCGAATGGCCCATCTCATGGATCAGCGTGAAGACATCGTCGAGTGTATCGTTATAATTCAGCAGCATGTACGGATGGACGCCGTAGACGCCCGACGAATACGCGCCGCCGCGCTTGCCCTCGTTCTCCACGACGTCGATCCAGCGCTCCGCAAGGGCGCGCTTCACGACCGATACGTACTCCTCGCCCATCGGCGCCAGCGCGTCCACGATGATCCCGCAGGCCTTTTCATACGGGACCTTGATCTCATAGTCCTTGACGATGGGCATGTAGACGTCCCACATATGCAGCTCATCCACGCCGAGCATCTTCTTGCGCAGGCGCACGTACCGGTGCATCAGGTCCAGGTGGCGGTGCACGCTGTCAAAGAGGCGGTCGCAGACCTGCGGCGAGACCTCGACGTCATCCACGGCGGCCTCGAACGAGGAACCGTAGCGGCGGGCGCGCGAATAGAAGATGCGGCTCTTGAGCTCGCCGTCATAAAGGGCGGCCCAGGTGTTCTTGAACTCCGCGTAGCGGCTGTAATACTTCTCGAAGACCTCCTGGCGCAGCTCGCGGTCCGCGTCCATCTGGAGCGATACGAAGCGGCCGTCCGAGATCTGGATCACGTCGCCGGCCTTGTTCCGGACCGACGGGAACTTCAGGTCCGCGTCGCTGAGCATGCTGCGGGCCTCGCCCGGGGCCTGCATGACCTCCGCGGCCGACGCGAGCAGCCTCTCCTGCTCCACCGGAAGCGCGTGGTCCTTCTGGCGGCGGATGTCGCGCAGCGTCACGCGGAAATACTCCAGACCGGGCTCCTGCGCGTAATAGGCGTCCATGGCCTCATCGGGGAGCGCCTGGATCTCCGGCCGCAGGAACGACGTCTTCTCGGTGATCCGGACGTGGTGGCTCATGGCCAGCGCGTTCAGTTCCTGGCCTTCCGTTTCCGCGGTGTCCTGGTCATGACGCAGGTTGGCATACCCGAACGCACGGTAATCCAGCTGCAGCATCTTCTCCCACAGCTTCAGCGCGGCCAGCAGCGTCGACGCGCTCTCCGTGACGCGTCCGGCATAGCCGGCCAGCTCTTCCGCGGCCGCGGCCGACGCGTCCAGGTCCGCCTGCCACGCCTCGCGCGACGTATAGATATCCTCCAGGTTCCAGGTCAGTTCCTGCGGGACTTCGGATCGTTTGGGCAGTCTCGTTTCCATGGGCTCCTCCTTGCCGGCATGCGGACGGCGCCGCTTCGCGGCACCCGCTCCCGGTCTTTTCAACATGCTGCTATTATATATGGAAAACCGCGGCGGCGCAAGATGGGATCGCAGCGGAAGTGCCGATCCGGGTGCGGCGGAAGCGCGTCTGCGGCACAGTGGGAAGCCGCCCCGGAGCGCACATGCCGATCCGGCGCGTCGGAAGCGGTGGCCCGGATACACCGGGAGCGCCGCAGGCCGGAAGATCCCGGCAGGGGCTTGCGCATTCGGGCCGAATATGATATATTAGCACTGCAGGATGTAGTTTTAAAAACTACATCGCGTTTTATCCGTATTCGCGGAGCAAAGTATTTGAAAGGAGGCCTTCCATGCGTGCCCTTTCACGGGAACTTTATTCGAAACCCGCAGCCGGAAAGATCCGGTTCGGCGTCCAGCCGTCCACGGTCTCGCTGCGGATCCGGGAGCCCGGCTCCGCGCTCACGCACGGCGCCGCGCTGATCCTGATGCTGACCGGCGCCGGCCCGCTGCTGATGCGCGCCCGCCTGGCCGGCTCCGGACTCACGGTCGCCTCGATGCTGATCTTCGTGCTCGGCTGCTGTGCCCTGTATCTGGCCAGCACCGTCTATCATACCGTGGTCCTGTCCGAGGAGAAGACCCGGATCTTCAAGAAGCTCGATCATATGATGATCCCGGTCATGATCGCGGGGACATATACCCCGGTCTGCCTGCTCGCCCTCCGGGGACGCGCCGGCGTCGGCCTGCTGATCGGGATCTGGAGCATGGCCCTGCTCGCGATCCTCCTGAAGGCGCTCTGGATCACCTGCCCGAAATGGGTCTCGTCGGTCCTGTATCTGGCCATGGGATGGCTCTGCGTCCTCGCGATGCCGCGGATCCTGGCCGCACTGCCGCGGCCGGCGTTCGGGTGGCTCCTCGCGGGCGGCCTGCTCTACTCCGCGGGTGCGCTGATCTACGCGTCCAAGCCCCGCGCCTTTGACGCGGCTCATCCGTATTTCGGCTCCCACGAGATCTTCCACGTGTTCATCATGGCCGGCACGTTCTGCCATTATATGCTGATGTTCCGTTTCCTGGCGTATCTGCCGTGACCGACGGCCCGGCCGATCGATTTGCCGCGGCGGGGTCTTTTGTCCCGTGACCGGCCTGTCAGGTCCGGCCGATTTGCCCGGACCGTTCTCTTTCCCGGACAGCCGTCCTTCATCCTGTCAGAAAGGGCCGCTGCCCTCCCCGGTGCGTGCAGGAGTGCGCCGGAGGGGACGGCGGCCGCTTTTTGTGTCCGCGCTTTGCCGCCCTCATTGCGGCCCGTTATTGTCGGCCGGCCCGTCTCTGCCGGCCGGCCCGACCGTTCTGCGTCGGCGCAGCGGCTGCGGAAAAATCATCTTCGATCCGTGAAAAAAAATAAAGAATCTGTTGACACGCGCGGCCCAAGTGGTATAATAGCCTCAGACATATGAATGATTGTTCATATGTGCAAGAGATCGTCCCTGCCAGGCACCGGCCGCACGGCCGCGCCGCGGGAGCCGGTCCCGGAAAGGAGCGCCGAATGAGCGCACAGGACTCGCCGGATACGGAACATGAAGGCCTGGCGGCGGTCACGGATGACCTCCCGCCCGAAGAGATGCTCTATGAGCTCGCGGACCTGTTCCGAATCTTCGGAGACTCGACCCGCATCAAGATCCTTTTCGCGATGCTGGACCGAGAGCTCTGCGTATCGGACATCGCGGACAGCCTCTCGCTGTCGCAGTCCACGGTCAGCCATCAGCTGCGCGTCCTGAAAAACGCCAAGCTGGTCAAGTTTCGCCGGGACGGCAAGAGCATCTTCTATTCCCTGGATGACGACCACATCCGCACCATCCTGAACATGGGCATGGAGCACCTGGAAGAATAAGGCCCGAAAAACAAGACCCGGGAAACAAGACCCGGAAGAATAAGACCGCACCTTACGGAGGTATCCTGATGAAGAAGACGTATAAGATCGATGTTGACTGCGCCGCCTGCGCGGAGAAGATGCAGGCCGCCATTCAGACCACGCCCGGGGTCAAAGACGCCGTGCTGAGCTTCATGACCCTGAAGGTCAAGGTGGAGTTCGAAGAAGGCGCGGATCCGGAGGCCGTCATGACGCAGGCCCGCGCAAACTGCAAGAAGATCGAAGACGATATGGAGATCTTCCTGTAACGCCACGCACTTTTGACGGACGGGCCGCGGGTCCGTCCGTTCGCGTTTTCCCGCTCGGAGCGCGGCTCCGGGGAATACCCTTATGGCTCCGGAGCGCAGCTCCGGAGGTGTTTCTCCCTTTGCTCCGGAGCACGGCTCCGGATGAACTGCCCTATGAACGACAAGCAGAAAAAGATGCTGATACGGATCCTGGCCGCGGGCGCGCTCACGGCCGCGCTGGTGATCCTGTTTCATTTCTGGGACGCGCCCGCGCCGCTCCGGCTGGTCTTCTTCCTGGCCCCGTACGCGCTCGTGGGCTGGGACGTCCTGAAAAAAGCCCTGCACGGGATCCGGCACAAGCAGGTCTTCGATGAATGCTTCCTGATGTCGGTCGCCACCATCGGCGCGTTCGTGCTCGGTGAATATACCGAGGGC
>CACXFD010000184.1 GCA_902766845.1 uncultured Lachnospiraceae bacterium
GAAACACAGAAGAAATGACGGCCCCCGGCCCGAGACATAGAGGATAAACGCATGAAACTGATCCGGGCCCGCATCGACGGGTTTGGAAAACTGAAAGACAGGGAGATCGTGTTCGGCGAACACCTGACGATCCTGTCCGGCGAGAACGAGGCGGGCAAGTCTACGATGCACGCCTTTCTGCGCTGCATGCTCTTCGGGCAGGAGCGCGGGCGCGGCCGCGCGGCGCGGACGGATGACTTCACCCGCTTCCGGCCCTGGGCGGATCCGCAGGTCTACGGCGGCAGCCTGGTCTTTTCCGACGGGCAGCAGGAGTATCTGCTGACGAGGTCGTTCGCGCGGGACGAGGTCTCTCTTTCCAATATCACGACCGGGGAGCAACTGGATCCCGCCCGGGACCTGCCGGCCCTGCTCGAGGGCCTCACGAAGGCCCGCTATGACAACACGCTGAGCATCGGCCAGGTGCGCGGGGAGACCGACCAGGCCCTGCTCGCCGAGATCCAGAATCATTTCGGCGCGCTGCGGGACACCGGTTCCGCCTCGCTCCGGCTGGAGGCCGCGGCGGCGTCCGTGAAGAAGTACCGGCGCAGTCTGGAAAAGACGCTGCATCCGGTCACGCGGGCCGATGCCGAGCGCCTGGAGGCGGAGATCGCCGCGCTGGATCCGCAGGCGGAGGCCGCGGCGGATGCGCAGGCAGCGGAGGCCGCGGTGAATGTGCAGGCGCAGGCCGCGGAGGACCCGCAGGAACTGCGGGAACGGATCCGCACCGGCCAGGCCGCCTACGACCGCACGTCCCGCCGTCTCGCGGACGCCGAGGAGATCCTGGAGCAGGCCGGCGTGGAGGATGAAGAAGCCGCGCAGACCGAGATCCGCCGCTTTGAGAATGCCTGGGACGCGCGCCGCGCCCACCGGCCCTACGCCGGCGAACACGGGGCGGAAAAAGGCCTCCGGGCGCTGTCGGACGTCTTTTATTATGTGATGCTCGTGATCTTCCTGATCGCGGAGATGTTCTTCCTGCAGAAGAATTATATCCCGTTCGCCCTGCTGTTTCTGGGCGCCGCGCTGGTCTACCTGGTCTCGCGGTTCCTGGACGTGCGGCGGGAGAACATGGCGGTCTACCGCCGCGCGGACGATTACGTCCGTGACGTGCTCGAACGCCGGACCGGGACCCGCCGGGTCAGCCCCGAGCAGGTGGAGCAGGTCCGGGAGGATCTGGAGAGCGAGGCGGAACTGTTTGAACGCGTGCGCCGGCTGCGCCGGGAGACCGCGGAGCGCGCCGAGGAACTGGTGACGCTGCGAGCCCGGGAAGCGGACCTGCACGATGAGCAGCTCACGCGCCGGCAGCAGGCGTGGGAACAGCAGCAGGCGCAGCAGGAGCGCGCGCGGACCCGCCGAAAGCGGGAAGAAGAGCTGGCCGCGGTGCGCCGCCAGCTCGAAGAGGACCGTCACGCCCGCGAAGAGATCGAAGCCTGCGACCTGGCCCTGCAGACCTACGATGAGATCTCGGCCCGGATCCGCGGCACGTACGGCGGACCGCTGAGCGAAGCGGCCTCCCGCGTGCTCGAGGGCGTGACCGGGGGCGCGTACCGCAGGCTCCTGTACGATCAGGACGGACGTCCGTCCGTGATGGACGGGGACCGGCGCGTGCCGGTGGAGCAGCTGAGCCGGGGCACCGGCGAGCAGGTCTGGCTGAGCCTTCGCATCGGCGCCGCGTCGATGTTCTGGCCCGACCTGTCGATGCCGCTGCTGCTGGATGACTGCTTCGCGTTCTACGACGCGGACCGGCTGCTGGCCGCCCTGCGGTACCTGGCGCTGGATTACCCGGGACAGGTCATCGTGTTCACCTGCCATGACCGGGAGGGCGAGATCTGCGAGGCCCAGCACCTGCCGCACGAGCACGTGTTCCTCGGGTGAGAGGACGCACAGACAGATACTGACCGTTTTCGGACCGGCCGCTGTGCGGCCGGTCTTTTTTGTGCTCCGTCGGAGCGGCCGCTGCGAGAACGGTCCTGTTTTGCGCGCTGTCGGACCGGACGCTCGCATTCGGCCTTTTTTTGCGCTCCGCCGGAGAGGACGCCCGCGTCCGGTCCGGTTGTCGATTCTGCCGAAAGACGGAAATAACGGGAAAAAGATCCTGTAAAAATCTACCATTTCTGAAAAAGCATGGTATAATTAAATTCGCGATAACAGGCAGGAAGACGGGGGCGCAGCTCCGACGTCTGCGGGGGAGGCGCCGCGGCCGCGGTGTTCCTGCCGGAATTAAAAGAAGAGGTGAAACTTATGGTTCGGAAAGAAATGATCGCCATGCTGCTGGCAGGCGGTCAGGGAAGCCGTCTCGGCGTCCTGACGCACAACGTCGCGAAGCCGGCCGTCGCATTCGGCGGAAAGTACCGCATCATCGATTTTCCGCTCAGCAACTGCATCAACTCCGGCGTGGACACGGTCGGCGTGCTGACGCAGTATGAGCCGCTGAAGCTGAACGCCCATATCGGCGTCGGGATCTCCTGGGACCTGGACCGCAATGTCGGCGGCGTCATGGTCCTGCCGCCTCACGAGAAGAGCGAGAGCAGCTCGTGGTATTCCGGCACCGCAAACGCCATTTACCAGAACATAGACTACATGGAGAGCTATCATCCGGAATACGTGCTGATCCTCTCCGGCGACCATATCTATAAGATGGATTATGAGGTCATGCTCGGCTACCATAAAGCCAAGGGAGCGGACGTGACCATCGCCACCATGGCCGTGCCGTGGGAGGAAGCGCCCCGTTTCGGCATCATGGTGACGGATGAGGATTCCCGGATCACGGAATTCCAGGAAAAGCCCGCCCAGCCCAAGAGCAATCTCGCGAGCATGGGCATCTACATCTTCAGCTGGAACGCGCTCAAGGAAGCCCTGACCACGCTGAAGGACGTGCCGGGCTGCGACTTCGGCAAGCATGTGATCCCGTACTGCCATGATAAGGGAGAGAAGATCTACTCCTATGAATTCTCGGGCTACTGGAAGGACGTCGGAACGCTCGGCTCTTACTGGGAAGCCAACATGGAACTCGTGGACCTGGTCCCGGTCTTCAACCTGTATGAGGAATACTGGAAGATCTACACCAAGTCGTCGGCCATGCCGCCGCAGTACGTGGCGCCGTCGGCCCACATCGAGCGCAGCATCGTCGCGGAGGGCTGCGAGGTCGAAGGCTGCGTGGAGCACTCGGTCATCGGCGCGCGCTGCGTGATCGAGGAAGGCGCCGTCGTGCGGGATTCCATCCTGATGGAGGACTGCCACATCGGAAAGGGCGCCGTCGTGGAGAAGGCCATCCTCGCGGACGGCGTGCGTGTCGGGGAAGGCTCCGTGCTCGGCGTCGGGGAGTACGCGGAGAGCCGGTATGACAAGAAGGTCTACGTCTTTGACCTCGTGACGGTCGGGGAAGGAAGCGTGATCCCGTCCGGCGTGAAGGTCGGAAAGAACACGGCCATCTGGGGAGAGACGGCTCCCGAGGATTATCCGGACGGGCAGCTGCCTTCCGGCGGATTCATCATCAAGGGAGGTGAGCAGGCATGAGAGCCATCGGTATCGTATTAGCGGGCGGAAACAATAAACGCATGCGCGAACTGACCCGCAAGCGCGCGATCGCGGCCATGCCGGTCGCCGGAAGCTATCGCAGCATCGACTTTGCGCTGAGCAGCCTGTCCAATTCCCGCATCAAGAAAGTGGCCGTGCTGACGCAGTATAACTCCCGTTCCCTGAACGAGCACCTGAGCTCGTCCAAGTGGTGGGATTTCGGACGGAAGATGGGCGGCCTGTACCTGTTCCCTCCGACCATCACGGCGGAGAGCTCGGACTGGTACCGCGGCACTGCGGATTCGCTGTATCAGAACCTGGATTTCCTGCGCGACTGCCATGAGCCCTACGTGGTGATCTGCCCGGGCGACGGCGTGTACAAGCTGGACTTCAATGACGTCCTGGCCTTCCATATCGACAAGCAGGCGGACATCACGGTCGTCTGCAAGGAGATGCCGCAGGACGCGGACGTGAGCCGTTTCGGCGTGGTGCAGACGGATGAGAACGACCGCATCCTGCAGTTCGAGGAGAAGCCCGTGGTCACGGACCAGCGCCTCGTCTCGTGCGGCATCTACGTGGTGCGCCGGCGCCAGCTGATCGAGATGATCGAGCAGGCCGCGGAGGAAGACCGCTATGACTTCGTGCGGGACATCCTGGTCCGCTACCGTCAGGTCAAGAACATCTATGCGTACCGCATGTCCGGCTACTGGAACAACATCTCCACCGTGGAAGCCTACTACCAGACGAACATGGACTTCCTGAAGCCCGAGGTGCGCAAATACTTCTTCAATGAATATCCGGACGTCTACTCCAAGGTGTATGACAACCCGCCGACCAAGTACAACACCGGCTGCCATGTCAGCGGGAGCCTGATCTCGAGCGGCTGCATCATCAACGGCACCGTGGAGAATTCGGTCCTGTTCAAGAAGTGCTACATCGGGAACGGCGCGGTGATCAAGAACTCCATCCTGCTGGATGACGTCTACATCGCGGACGGCGTGCAGATCGAGAACTGCATCGTGGACGGTCATTCGACGATCCGGAGCCTGGAAGGGTTCTCGGGCGGCCTGGACCACATCCGCGTGATCAGCGGGGACGAGAAGCGGTTCTGACCGGAAGGAAGGCGCGGCAAAGCGGACCGGCGCGTCCGGCCGAAACGGTTAATTCGCGGATTCGGCGAATTAAAACGCGCTAAAGATCTTTTTTGGGGTTTTCCCCGAATGAAAAAGCGGGTATAATGTCTGCTGGCGTTATCCCCGCTTTTTTTGATGCCTGCCGTCTGAGCGGGACGCGGCCCGAAGGGCCGCAAAAAATACACGCCGGAGCGTTTGCCGATGGATCTTCTGAAAATGGCGGCCATCGCCGTCTTTATCCTGATGTATGTGCTGATGATCGCGGTCCCGTCCAAAAAGGTCTGGATCGCCTGGGGAGCGGCCGTGCTGTTTCTGATCGCGGGCGCGCTGCCGCTTGCCGCGGCGCCCGGCGCCATCAACTGGAACGCGCTGATGATGATCGCCGGGACCATGATCATCGTGGACTACTTCATCGATTCCAAGATGCCCAACCGCATCGCCGATATCCTGCTGGACAAGTCCAAAAACGTGATGTGGGTGACCATCTACATGTCGCTGTTCGCGGGCGTGATCTCGGCCTTCATCGACAACGTCGCGACGGTCCTGATGGTCGCGCCGGTGGGCCTCGCGATCTGCAAAAAGCTGAAGATCTCGCCGGTCGGCATGCTGCTGTCGATCGCGGTATCGTCCAACCTGCAGGGCGCGGCCACGCTCGTCGGCGATACCACGTCGATCATGCTGGGCGCCTACGCGGGCATGGACTTCACTGATTTCTTCTGGATGAACGGCCGGCCCGGCATCTTCTTCGCGGTGGAGCTGGGCGCGCTGGCCACGGTCCCGATCATGATGTTCCTGTTCCGCAAGGACCGTTATCCGGTCGACGTCAAGGACCGCACGCCGGTCACGGACCTGGCCCCGTCGTTCTATCTGGTGGGCCTCGTGCTGCTGCTGATCGCGGCGTCGTTCATCCCGAACAAGCCGGACGTGACCAACGGCCTGATCTGCCTGGTCCTTGCGGCGCTGTGCGTGCTGACGGATTATCTGCGCCGGAAGGACCCGTCCCGGATCCTTCACGCGGCCAAGAGCGTGGATTATGAGACCCTGCTCCTGCTGGCTGGTCTGTTCCTCGTGATCCAGGGCATGACCGAGGTCGGCGTGATCGCGGACGCGGCCGGACTGATCGCCCGGGTCGGCGGGAACAACCTGTTCCTGCTGTATACGATCGTGGTCTGGGGCTCGGTGCTGTTCTCGGCGTTCATCGACAACATCCCGTATGTGGCGACCATGCTGCCGGTCCTGTCCGGCGTATGCGCGGGCCTCGGGATCGAGCCGTACCTGCTGTACTTCGGCCTGCTGACCGGCGCCACGCTGGGCGGCAACATCACGCCGATCGGCGCTTCGGCCAACATCACGGCGGTGGGCATGCTGAAGAAGCAGGGCCATGAGGTGGGCTTCAAGGACTTCGCGAAGATCGGGATCCCGTTCACGCTGACCGCGGTGACCGTCGGATACCTGTACCTGTGGATCGTGTGGAGATAAGAAGGGCCTTGCGGCCGGATGCTGCGGGATGAAGGCTGCGGGACGAAGACGTCCGGCCTTGACGGTCAGGGCGGACATGGATGTCCGGCTGCGGCGGACGCCGGCAAAGCGGACGATGCTGTCCGGCTCCGGACCGCGCAGACCGCGAAACAGAGAGGTCTTTTGAAAAAGAAAACGGAAAAAGAGAGCCTGCCGGCCGGACAATATTGTCTGGTGACAGGCTCTCTTTTGCTGTGCTATGATCGGTGCAGACCGGGAAGCGGCCTTCGGCGGATGTGAGATCTGCGGCCGGAAAGGAGGCGGACGGCAAGAGCTTCCGGTCACGGATCCTGTTTTCCGATCTATATCACAATATTTGACAAAAAGAATGATCCACGCGCTGACACCTTCTTGCACAGATACCGTTTCATTCCGGGACCGGGCGCGTCTGCGCCGCGGGACCGGCACATCAGGCTGCATCTTTCGTTCATCCAAACATCTTAAGAAAAAAGTCTGTAAAACCCCCTGATATCTATGTTATACTGTCTCCGGCGGACCTCGTGCCGCAGGAGGAACAGTGAATTGAAAAAGCGTGGAAACGGCCGGAGCGCAGGCCGGCGGCCGGGAAAATGGTGGCTGCTCGTCATCGTCCTGATCGCGGGTGCGGCCGCATTCTTATACATCAAATACGCCCCGAGCCGGGAGCGGGCGGACCTGACGTCCTACTACGCGGCCTCCGGTGACGCGGCCCTGTACCTGAACGGATCACAGGCCGCTCAGACCGTGCTGCGGCGCGGCGATATGTTCTACGTGCCCGCGGACTGGGCAGCAGCGGAGCTGGTGCCGCGGCTGTACGCGGAGCCGGAGACCGGCGGCTTCCTGTATACGTTTCCGGAGGGGAACGCGCAGATCCTGCCGGACCGGACGCAGCTGGATGTGTCCGGCGCGCAGGATGCCGGAGCGGCGCAGCAGGCAGGGCAGCGGACCGCCGCGGCTCCGTTAATGATCACGGAAGGCGGTACGGCGTATCTCTCCGCGGAACTGCTCACCTGGCTCGCGCCGGTGGAGGCACTTTCCTATACGGAGCCGGGACGCCTGTATCTGCGGACACAGATCCCGCAGGAGCAGGCAAACGTGACGGCGTCGGAGCCGGTGCGCGTGCTCGGGGGCGTCAAGAGCCCCATCCTGACAGACGCAAAGGCCGGAGATACCGTGACGGTCCTGCAGACGTATGAGGACTGGGCCTGCGTGCAGACCGCGGACGGTCACATCGGGTATATGCGCCGCCGGCACCTGTCGGAGACGCAGCCGTATCCGGCGGACCTGGCTTATCTGGCCCCGGACTATGACCGGCCCGCCCCCATGGACGGAAAGGTCTGTCTGGCCTGGCATTCGGTGAGCGGACCCAAGACCAATGCGACCCTGGAAGACAGGATGAAAGATGTTACGGGAGTGAACGTGATCTCCCCGACCTGGTTCTCGCTGACCGGATCGGACGGGGAGCATACATCCGCCGCGGAAAGCTCCTATGTGGACAAGGCACACGAACTGGGTCTGCAGGTGTGGATCCGGCTGGATGATTTCGATCAGGAGAATGACCTGACCGCAAGCCTTCGGGCGCTGTCCGGACGGGAAAAGCTCATCGCGTCCCTGGTCGCGGAGACGCGGCGCGTGGGCGCGGACGGGATCAACCTGGACATGGAGACCGTATCGCAGGACAGCTCGGCGCCGTTCGTGCAGTTCATGCGGGAACTGGCCGTGGCCTGTCATCAGGCCGGCCTCGTGCTCTCGGTGGATGATTACGTGGACGGAAGCAAGCTGGAGCTGTGCGGCATCTCCGAACAAGCCGTCTTCGCGGATTACGTGATCGTCATGGGATATGACGAATACTGGCGCGGGACCGGCGCCGGGCCCAACGCGTCGCTGCCGTTCACGCGGCGGACGCTGGACCGGATGCTGGAAAAGGTCCCGGCTTCCAAGCTGATCTATGCGCTGCCCCTGTATACCAAGGTCTGGACGGAAACGCCCGCCTCGGAGGGAGAGGAAGGCGCGCGCAGGGACGGAGCGTCGGTCTACCCGGTCTATACGCTGCAGCTGTCGGCGGTCGGCATGGAGAAGGGCATGGCCCTTCTTGAAGAGCACGGCGTGCAGGCGGAGTGGCTGGAGGACCTGGGGCAGTACTACGGAGAGTATTACGAAGGCGGGAGCCTCGTGCGGATCTGGGCGGAGGAACTGCGTTCCACCCAGCTCAAGCTTGCCGAGGTGGGCGCGTCGAATATCGCCGGCGTGGCCGCGTGGCGGCTCGGGCTCGAGGACCCGAAGGTCTGGGGCCTGTTTGAAGAGTATCTGGCCGCCTCGCCGTGACCGGCCGGCTGACAGACCGGCCGCGGCCTCGGCCCGGCCTGTGCCTTGCTGACAATTTGAATGCCATCATGTGAAACGACTGCAGGAAAGACCTGCCGAAGACCAATGAGACGCCACCCTGGTGGCAGGGCCGCCGCGCGGAAGATCCGTGCGGCGGTTTTTTGCGCCTCAAGTGTTACTCTGCCGTTGCGAAGAACTTGCGGGATATGGTATAATACATATCAACTATGGAGTCGCACCGGGCCGCCCGGCAGGCGGCCCGGCTGACGGGCGCGGCGGCATGCATGTGCGCCTTGCGTCCGGCCGGCGCATTTTACGGGCGGCTCCGCACGTACGGGGAGACAGAGGTTTGCCATGGCGGATGAGTATACAAGAGAAGAGAAAAAGAGCCGGCTTCGCCGCCGTCTGATCGACATGACGCAGCCGGAGGATTCCGCGGCGGAGGACGTATCGGACGCGGAAGGCCGCAGCACCGAGCAGTTGGACCGGGACCTGCGCGCGTATCAGCGCCGCAAGCGCCTGATCATCCTGCTCGTGATCGTGCTGATCGCCGCGGCGGCCGCGGCGCTGGTGTTCCACCGGAAGAACCGCGTCTATACCGAGGCCGAGGTCCTGGAGGAACTGGAACTGCCCGGAGCGGCCGGCGCGCGCTATGCGTCGTACCGGGACGGTGCCCTGAAGGTCACGCTGGACGGGGCCGCGTATGTGAACGCGGCGGGACAGACGGTCTGGTCCGTGGCGTATACGATGAAAGACCCGATGATCGAGGTCTGCGGCTCGTACGCGGCCATCGCGGACCGCATGGGCAATGATCTCGTGATCTGCCGGGAAGACGGGACCTACGGCGCCGCGCGCACCGCGCTCCCGATCACCCGCATCAGCGTATCGCAGGCCGGCGTCACGGCCGTGGTGCTGGAGGACCCGAAGGCCAGCTACATCGAGATCTACGGGGCAGACGGGGCGCGGCTGGACATCGAGATCAAGGCGCTGCTGTCGAAGAGCGGCTATCCGATGGACGTCGCGATCTCGCCGAACGGCCAGATCCTGGCCGTGGCCTATACCTATTTCGAAGACGGAAACGTCAAGAACCAGGTCGTCTTCTACAACTTTGACGAAGAGGGCAAGGAATACGTGGACCGCGTCGTGGGCGGCTTCAAGGAATACGAGGAGATGATGGTCGGGGACGTGGTGTTCCTGTCGGACCAGACGGCCGTCGTGTTCGCGACCGGCCGCGTGGACGTGTATTCGCTGCGCCGCAGCAATGAGCCGTCCCTGCGCAGCCAGATCGCCATCGAGGACGAGATCCGCGCCGTATCGTACGGCCATGGCCGGTTCGCGGTGCTCACGCAGCCCGCGGACAGCAAGTCGCAGTACCGC
>CACXFD010000185.1 GCA_902766845.1 uncultured Lachnospiraceae bacterium
GAGCGCCGGAACGGACAGAATACAAGAGCAAACAAAAAAGCGGAACGCCGGAGCGTTCCGCTTTTTTTCATGTGGAGAGCTGCTTACTGCTCTTCGATGGCTTCGGTCGGGCAGCCGGCCGCGCAGGTGCCGCATTCCACGCAGGCGTCCTGGTCGATCTCGTAGTGCTCTTCACCCATGGAGATGGCGCCGATCGGGCAGGCGGCTTCGCAAGCGCCGCAGGCAACACAGGCGTCCGTGATCACATATGCCATGATGATGTCCTCCTTTTTCATTAACGAATTCACGTAAAGCCGGACGGTCTTTTGTCCGACGCGCTCATTATAGTACGGCGGGACGGATAAGCGCAAGAGGAGAAGCAAAAAATTAGCGGCGACTAACTAAGCGGATTCAGAGAGATCAGGCCTTCGTTTGTCCGGAAACAGCGGCATAGCGCCAGCACTGCGGGTCCGGGGCGTAGAAGGCTGCGGGCATCGCGGACACCGTGCCGGAAGCCGCGGGCATCGGATCGGAAGCCGCGCCGGCGGCCGCGGCCGGGCAGCCGCGGCAGGCGGCCAGCAGCGGACAGGAGGAACAGGCCGTGAAGCGGTCGTATTGGCGGTAGGCATTCATCGGGCCGTGCCAGAGATCGTACAGACGGTCCTCCAGCGCGTTCCCGACCACGCTCCCCGCCAGACGCCGGCAGGCCATGACGGAGCCGTCCGGCAGGATGGTCAGGTGGTCGCGGCCGCAGCCGCAGCCGCCGTCGATGACCGGTGCGCCGGCCGCGGCGTCCCGGCTGCCCGCCTGGGCTCCGGACGCGCCGTCTGTCTCCGTCCGATCGGTTCCGGCCGGCTCGGCCCGGTCCGCGCCGGGCAACCGGCCGAACGTCTCGTATTCATACAGGGCCCAGAGATGGTCCTTTTTGAAATACGATGTGGACGTGGTGCGCGCGAGCTCGGTAAAGAGCGGATAACACACGGCCAGCAGGTCCCGGAAGGCCTGCGGCGTGAGCATCCGGGGCGAGGCCCCCGGCACCGGACAGTACCGGGCGAACGCGAAGCCGTCCGCGCCGCGTTCGGCGGCCAGACGGGCCAGGTCCGGGATCTCGGAGGCGTTCTCCGCCGTGACCGTGGTCATCAGGCAGGAAGTCAGACCGGCGTCTTTCAGACGGTCCAGCGCGCCCAGCGTGGCCGCAAACGACCCGCGTCCGCGCAGGGCGTCGTGAGCCGCCTCCAGCCCGTCCAGCGAGAGCTGGTAGCGGCGGCAGCCCAGACTGCGCAGCCGCCCGGCGGCTTCCCGCGTCAGATGGAACGGATTGCCCATGACTTCAAACGGCAGGCCGTAGGCGGCCAGCCGTTCGGCGAGATCCCAGAAGTCCGGGTGGAGCAGCGGATCCCCGCCGGTCAGGAAGAAGCGCAGCGGACGGTCTTCGCTGCGCGAGAATTCGAGACAGTTGCCGAGCACGGTGATCATGTCGTCCCGGGACATCTGCTGCGCGTGCGCCGCGCCGCCTCCGTAGAGATAACAGTGGCGGCAGCGCTGGTCGCAGGCGTCGGTCAGATGCCACTGGAACCCGAACGGCGCGCCCATCAGAAGCTGTGCCCGCCTCCGCCGCCGCACGACGAGCACGACGAGCCGGAGGAGCAGGAAGAGCAGGACGAGCAGGACGAGCATGAGGAACCGGAGGATCCGCCCGACGACCCGGAGGAGCGCGGCGAATAGATCCGGTCCTGGCCCGCGTAGGTCACGGTGATGGGGCCGGCGATCACGTTCTTCTGGACGAAGGCCAGCTTTTCCTTATCCGGCGTAGCGGCCACGCGCGTGCGCCGCCGCACGAACAGGAACGTGAACAGGAAGGACAGGTACAGGGCGATCACGCCGTCCGAGGCGTAGCGCATCGGCTCGGCGATCTTCGCGCCGCGCAGCAGCGCCGTCTCCTGCTCAAAGACGCTTTCGGCGCAGGCCGCGTAGTCTCCGCGCGAGGCCATGCGGTAGACGTTGTCGGTGATCGTGTCCGCGCGGCGGTTCGTGATCACGTCCCAGAGGTCCCCGTAGGAGAAGACGTAGAGCTGGCGCTTGTACATGTCCACCATGAACAGCGTCGCGCTCTCGAACGCGAACGTGTCGTGCAGGATCTGTTTGCAGAAGGCCTGCGTGCTCCCGGAGTATTCCCCGTCGTTCGAGACGAAGAGCACATGGCCCTTCTCGGTGACCGGCTTCATCTTTTCAAGCAGGGCCTGTTCCTCGGAGGAGGTCAGCAGGTCCGCCTGATCCGCGATGAGCGCGGTATAGCCGGTGGCGGGGTTCTGCCAGGAACGGCCGGCCGTCACGGCCGAGGCGCGCGCCGGGGCCAGCAGCAGGCCGGCTGCCAGCGCGCCGGCCGCGAGCAGGGCCAGGACCGATGCGTAGGCGTGGTTACGGCTCCGGCTCCGGTCGCGGAACTGCGGCAGCGGGCGCGAGACGATGCGGTCGTGCAGCTTGATGATGTCGTAGAAGGCCCAGAGCACCATCCCGATGCCGGCCAGCGCGCCGCCGTAATACCACAGGTCGTCCACCGGCGCGAACGCGCGCACGGCCAGGGCGATCAGGATGCCGGCAGCCGGCTTGATCAGGTGGGGCAGCTTCTGGGACATTGGCGGCTTTTCGGTGACCGCGTCTGCGGCGGCCGTCTTCCGTTTCTTTTTCAGGGACGGGCCGAAGGCCGAGAGCAGGCCGATTGCCGCGATCCCGAGCAGGCCGATGCCGATCACCGACAGGAAGGACCCGGTCGCGATGAACGACAGGCCCACGATGAGCCAGGGCAGGGACCAGACGCACAGGAAGATCTTGGCGACAGTGGGCACCCCCGAGTCGGAGGAGGAAGAAGGCCGGCGGTCCTTCGAGGTCCTGACCTTGTAGTCCGGGTGCAGGATCGACATCAGCCCGAAATCATCGAGATGTCCCTCCTTGACATGCAGCAGGTCCAGCTGGCGGTTCAGGATCAGGAGGCTGATTGCCGACATCGCGATCATGATCACGAGGAGCCGGGCCGGCGTGAACGTCAGCGCCTCGAACCGCGTGAGCAGGAAGAAGACCGGAAGGGTCAGGATCAGCGAGAGCAGCAGGTATTTCGGGAAGGAGATCGGCAGCTCCGAGGCCACTTCCCCGGTCCGGCCGTTCACGACGCTGTAGCTGATCCGGTCTTTGTCCCGGAAGGACAGGAACCAGACCGGCAGGAAGGCTTTTTTGGGTGTGACCTTCTTGCCGCCGGCGCCCCATTTGAGCGTCTCGCGGTCCACGCCGAGACGCCGGTAATCGTGGTTCTTGTCAAATTTGTAGAGTTTGTCGGCGATGTCGTCGTAGATGATGTCCCGCGCCTGGTCCAGATAGACCTCGTTGCTGACGTCGCCCGCGTCGGCGTAGAAGCCGCTCAGGTAGGAGGCGTCGAACGGGACGGCCTCGGCCGTGTCGAACGGAGCGATGGCGTCCGAGAGTTCGTCATAGAACGAGGACGCGCTGTCATAGGCGATGCCGGTGTAATCGAAGGTCACGTGGCGCTGGAGCTTGTAATTGTCTTCCAGACGGTAGTCGCCGTCGCGGCCCGCGTGTTTGGAGCCGTTTACGGTCATGCTGCCGTCTTTGTGGAAATCATAGATCCAGTACGGCATGTAGATGCCGTGCATCCGCTCCAGAGCGGCGCTGCGGCGGGCGCGGGACGGCGCGAGGATCGCACGGGAAAAGACTCGGCGGCAGCGCTTTTCCGCCTCTTCGCGGCTGACCGAGAACGGCAGGACCAGGTCCGGGCACGCGAGGCGCTCCAGGCGCTCGGGCAGGGCCACCTGGCTGCCGCAGTAGTGGCAGAACGTGACCGCGGTCTGATCCGTGGTCACGATCTCCGCGCCGCAGTTCGGGCACGTATGGACGAGGGCCGCGTAGGTGGGGCCGGTCTGCACGGGCCGGGGCGTGATCAGGACCTGTTCGGTACCGGACTGCGCGTCTTCCGCCGCAGACGGCGGCTCCCCGACGGAACCGGTCCGGCCGGAGGCGGGCCGCGCCGCGCCGCCCTGCTGTACGCGCGCCGCGGCTTCGGCGCGCAGACGTTCTTTTTCTGCGCGTGCGATATCCGACGCACGGTACGCGCCCTGACAGGAGAGACAGACGAGCTGCTGTTTTTCAGGAGACCAGGACAGCCGGCCTCCGCAGGAAGGACAGGTAAACATGAGGAGCTCCTTTACCGTTGATTTCCTATAATATGATCATGAATCGGTCATGCCGTTTTTCGGGATCCGAAGCGGCAGCCTGTATCGGCCATGCCGTTTTTCGGGATCCGAAGCGGCAGCCTGTATCCGACACACGGTTTCCGGGCCCGGAAGCGGCGCCGCACCGGCGCGCGTCCGGATCGTGTCTTCATCATAACACAACTGCGGCGCGGAAAAAAGACAAAAACGGAGAATAAGACCGTGTTATTCCGCGAAAGAAAATCTTCACTTGAGCGCCGGGGCGGTTTATACTATACTTAAACGGACCATAGGTCATAAGGAGGATCCCATATGACGGATCAGGAAAACAACGACCGGACTTCCGAATACGAAGAAGTCTGTTATATGTGCCGGCGCCCCGAGAGCCAGTGCGGCCGGCTGATGACGATCGGCCCCAACCTGCACATCTGCGCGGACTGCATGCAGAAAACGTTCGACGCGTTCCAGAGCGGGAACGTGCCGGGACTGAACGGCATGAACATGCAGGACATCTCGAAGATGTCGGACCAGTTCAAAAATCTGAACTTCCCGGACCTCGGTTCGCTCGGCGTGCCCGAGCGGCAGAAGGTCAAAAAGAAGAAGCCCAAAGAGGAAGGGGAGACCGCGCCGGTCTTCGATATCAAAAAGATCCCGGCCCCGCATAAGATCAAGGCGAAGCTGGATGAATACGTGGTCGGCCAGGAGCACGCGAAGAAGGCGATCTCGGTCGCGGTGTACAATCATTATAAGCGCATTGCGGCGGACACGTCGGACGGCGTGGAGATCGAAAAGTCCAACCTGCTGCTGATCGGCCCGACCGGCTCCGGCAAGACCTTCCTTGTCAAGACGCTCGCGCGGCTCCTGGACGTGCCGCTCGCGATCGCGGACGCCACCAGCCTGACCGAGGCCGGCTACATCGGCGATGATATCGAGAGCGTGCTCTCCAAGCTCCTGGCCGCGGCAGACAACGACGTCGAGCGCTGCGAGCAGGGCATCGTCTTCATCGACGAGATCGACAAGATCGCGAAAAAGAAGAACATGAACTCGCGCGACGTCTCGGGCGAGAGCGTGCAGCAGGAACTCCTCAAGCTCCTGGAGGGCAGCGAGGTCGAGGTGCCGGTGGGCTCGGGCAGCAAGAACGCGATGGTCCCGATGACCACGGTGGACACCTCGAACATCCTGTTCATCTGCGGCGGCGCGTTCCCGGACCTTGAGGACATCGTGAAGGAGCGCATCCATGACCGCGGCGGCATCGGCTTTACGGCCGCCCTGCCGTCGGAGGACAAAAACGTCCTGCAGAAGGTCACGGTGGAGGACCTGCGCAAGTTCGGCATGATTCCCGAATTCCTCGGGCGCCTGCCGATCATCGCGGTGCTCGAGCCGCTGGACAAGGACTTTTTGGTCCGGATCCTGACGGAGCCCAAAAACGCGATCACGAAGCAGTATCAGAAGCTTCTCGCGATGGACGAGGTCCGGCTGGAGTTCGCGCCCGAGGCCCTCGACCTGATCGCCGAGCGGGCCATGGAGAAAGGGACCGGCGCCCGCGCGCTGCGGGCCATCCTCGAGGAGTACATGATGGACATCATGTATGAGATCCCGAAGGACGACGCGATCGGATCCGTGACCATCACGCGCGAATACCTGGAGGGCAAGGGAGCCCCGCTGATCGAGATGCGCGGCTATGCGCCGGCGCGGATCGAAGAGGCACGGCCGGCCGCGGAAGGCCCGGATAACGGATAACAAAAAGGAAGACCGGATCACCCCGAGAAACATTCACCCTGAGAACTATTTCACCCGGAGGAAAACAGACATGATACGTGTACAGGGCGTCTCGAAGACGTACGGCAAGAAAGGCGTTCGCGCGGTCGACAACCTGAACTTCGACATCGCCGACGGCAAGATCACCGGCTTCATCGGCCCGAACGGCGCCGGCAAGACCACGACGCTGAAGATCATCACCGGTATCCTGGAGCCGGACGAAGGCTCGGTCCAGATCGACGGGATCGACATGGCGAAGGACCCGATCGGGGCCAAGCGCCGCTTCGGTTTCGTGGCGGACAGCCCGGACAGTTTCCTGCGCCTCAAGGGCATCGAATACCTGCAGTTCTGCGCGAGCATCTACGGCGTGGACACCGCGGCCCAGCAGGAGAAGATCCGGTCGCTCGCGGAGCGCTTCGACATGCAGAACGCGCTGCAGGACCGGCTGTCCACCTATTCGCACGGCATGCGCCAGAAGATCATGGTCATGGGCGCGCTGATCCATGACCCGAACGTCTGGATCCTTGATGAGCCGCTGACCGGCCTGGACCCGAAGGCCGCGTTCGAGCTCAAGGAGATGATGCGCGAGCACGCCGCCTCGGGCAAGAGCGTGTTCTTCTCCACGCACGTGCTCGAGGTCGCGGAAAAGCTCTGCGACCAGGTCATCATCATCGACCACGGCCGTGTGATCTTCCTCGGAACGCTGGACATGCTGCGGGCGCAGTTCCCGAACGAGGAATCGCTCGAAGCCATCTTCCTGGAGCTGATCAAACATGCGTAACTGGCTCTTACTGACGAAGGTCCTGATGAAGACCGGAGCGAACGGGCTCTCCTCCGGCATCGGCGGGACCTCGAAGAAGCGCAGCCCCGCCGTCACGGTGCTGCTGTATGTGATCATCGGCCTGTGCCTGATCCCGTATATCACGATGGCTTTCGGCCTGGGCCGCTCGCTGACGCAGGTCACGGTCATGGCCGGCCAGCCGGCGCGCCCGGTCCTGGAGACGATCCTGTTCATGGGCTCCATCATGACGCTGGTCTTCGGCATCTCGTATATCCTGACCACGTTCTTCCTCGGCAACGACCTCGAAACGCTGCTGCCGCTGCCGCTGACCGGCGGGCAGATCGTGCTCGCGAAGCTGACCGTGGTCTATGTCTATGAAGTGCTCACCAACGCGATGCTGATCCTGCCGATCCTGGTCGGGCACGGTATCGGCGCGGGCTGGGGCGTCGGCTCCTGGATCCTCGGCATCGTCGTGTTCCTGCTGATGCCGGTCGTGCCGCTCGCGGTGGCCGGGATCCTGTCCACGCTCCTGATGTACGCGCTGCGCAACGTCGCGTCCCGATCGATGATCACGACGGTCTCGACGATCCTTCTGCTGGTCGTCGTCATGCTGTTCTCGTCGGTCGGAGGCATGTTCGGCGGCGTGTCCGGCGCGGAGGGGAGCGAGGCCGCGGCCGACGCGATGATCCCCGGCCTGTCGGCGCTCTCGCGCTACAGCCGGCTCTATCCGCTGCTTGGGCCGATGGCCGCGGCCGTGGACGGACCGGACCTGCTGTCCCTGCTGATCACGCTGGCCGTCTGCGCGGCTGCGGTGGTCCTGTTCCTTCTGGTGGCGCAGGCCTTCTTCGTAAAGACGGTCCTGTCGATGAAGGATACCGGGGCCAAGGGCAAGGCCATGACGGCGGAGGAGACCGGACGGGCCCTGCGCCGGGACAGCGCGCTCAAGGCCTGTGCCAAGAAGGAGTGGCGGATGCTATACCGTTCGCCGCAGTTCTTCCTGAACACGGCCCTGCTGCCCCTGATCTGGCCCGTGTTCCTGCTCCTGCCGGCCGTGGTCACGATGATCATGGACCCGCAGGACAACCTGATCACGCTGATCAGGGAAACGCTCCCGTACTGGGATCTGAGCGACGCCATGCCGATCGTGATCCTGGTCGTCTGCGGCGCCACGATCTTCGGCGCGTCCACGAGCTTCGTCAGCGGGACGTCGATGTCACGCGAAGGCGCCAACTATATCTTTATGAAATGCATCCCGGTCCGGTACCGGACGCAGCTGACCGCGAAACTACTGGTCGGGACCATCCTGACCGTCGTCGCGACGACCGGCTACAGCCTGATCGTCCTGCTGTTCCTGCTGGCCGCGGGACTTCCGCCGGTCACGATCCTGTTCGCGGTGCTCGTGAGCCTCGCGCTGAACGTGATCTGCAACTGCTTCTCGATGATGATCGACCTGCTGATGCCCAAGCTCCACTGGGAGAACGAACAGATGGCCGTCAAGCAGAATTTCGTGCCGATCCTCGAGATGCTGCTCGTGCTCGTGATCGGGGGCGGCCTGTGCTTCCTGTACGCGCTGTTCTCGCTGATCCTGGGCTTTGACGCCCTGCTCGTCACGGCGATCTTCACGGTCGTGATGATCGCGGCCGCGGCCGGCATCTACGCGCTGGCGATGGCGTACGGCGAAAAGCGGCTGACCGCGCTCGAAGAGTAAGCGCGGCGGGGCGCCGCAAAAACGTGCCGCAAAAGAATAACTCAGAAAACAAACCGTAGGAGCCTTGTTTGAAATGGTCCTGTCCTGTCAGCAGCTGAAAAAATCCTTCGTGGGCGAGGAGGTCGTGCGCGACGCCTCGTTCACGGTCGAGGACCGCGAAAAGGTCGCCCTCGTGGGCCTGAACGGCGCCGGCAAAACGACGCTGCTCAAGCTCATCGTGGGTGAACTGTCCCCGGATTCGGGCTGCGCGGTGCTGGGCCGGGACCGGACCCTCGGCTATCTGGCCCAGTACCAGGGCCTGTCCGGGGACAAGACGATCTACGAGACCGTGCTCGAGGCGCGCGCGCAGATCCTCGAGAGCGAGGAAAAGCTGCGCCGGATGGAGCGGGAGATGAAGACCGCCGGCGGGGAGGAGCTCTCCGCGCTGATGGAGGCCTACGCGCGCGAGAGCGCGTACTTTGAGCGGGAGGGCGGCTACGCGCTGCGCAGCGAAGTGGCCGGCGTGCTCAAGGGCCTCGGCTTCTCCGCGGAGGAGTTCGACAAAGCCGTCGGCACGCTCTCGGGCGGCCAGGCCACGCGCGTGGCGCTCGGGCGGCTCCTGCTGACGAAGCCGGATCTCGTGCTCCTCGACGAGCCGACCAACCATCTGGACATGGCGTCGGTCGCCTGGCTCGAAGGATACCTGTCTTCCTATCCGGGCGCGGTCCTGATCGTCTCGCATGACCGGTACTTTTTGAACCGCGTCGTCACCAAGGTGGTCGAGATCGAGCGCGGCGTCACCACGTCCTACAGCGGCACCTATGACGCGTTCGCGGAGAAAAAGGCCGAGGCGCGCCGGATGGCGCAGAAGGCATGGCTCAAGCAGCAGGCCGAGATCAAACATCAGGAAGCCGTGATCGAAAAGCTGCGCTCCTTCAACCGGGAAAAATCCATCCGCCGCGCGGAGAGCCGGGAAAAGCAGCTCGGGAAGATCGAGCGGCTCGACAAGCCGCAGGAGCTCAAAGCGGACATGACGCTGACGCTCGAGCCCGAGACGGTCAGCGGGAACGACGTGCTGCAGCTGCGGGGCCTGGCGAAGAGCTTCGGCCCGCTCCGGCTGTTTGCGGACGCGGACCTGCATCTGCGCCGCGGCGAGCGCGTGGGCCTGATCGGCGAGAACGGGACCGGCAAGAGCACGATCCTGAAGATCGTCGACGGCGTGCTGGCGCCGGACGCGGGCGAGGTGATCCGCGGCGCGGGCGTGCAGATCGGCTACTATGACCAGGAGACCCACGTCCTGCACGATGAAAAGACGCTGTTCGAGGAACTGCAGGACGAGCACCCGCAGATGGACAACACGCGCGTGCGCAACCTGCTGGCCGCGTTCCTGTTCACCGGGGACGATGTGTTCAAGCGCATCGGGGACCTGTCGGGCGGCGAGCGAGGACGCGTCTCGCTCTGCAAGCTGATGCTCTCGCGGGCCAACTTCCTGCTGCTCGACGAACCGACGAACCATCTCGACATCGCTTCGAAGGAGATCCTGGAAGAGGCGCTTCGGAATTATACCGGGACCGTGCTCTTCGTGTCGCATGACCGGTACTTTTTGAACCGTGTCGCGACGCGGATCGTGGAGCTGTCGGACGGCGGGCTCACCGAGTATATCGGGAACTATGACGATTATCTTGAGCAGAAGGCGCGGATCGAGGCGGCCGGGGCCGGAGCGAACGGAAAAGGCGCCGGAGCCGGGGCGAACGCGGCGGCCGGAAAGGGAGCCGGAAACGGCGCGGCGGCCGGAAACGCGGCGGCCGCGGAAGAAAGCCGGCTCTCGTGGGAGGAGCAGAAGCGGGAACAGGCCCGGATCCGGAAACTGAAAAACGACCTCGAAAAGACCGAGGCCGAGATCACGGAAAAGGAAGAAAAGCTGCAGGCGCTGCAGGAGGAGATGGGACGGCCGGAGGTGTGCCGCGACGCGGCCCGGCTGATCGCGCTCCAGAAGGAATCCGAGGAAACGCAGGAGGC
>CACXFD010000186.1 GCA_902766845.1 uncultured Lachnospiraceae bacterium
CAGACAGACTATCCACTTCGAAACGTTCTATGCCTTACATGACGTTCGCAAACCCGAGTCACTTATAGTGCTGAGGTGAGAGTGGATACTCTGCTTCTTTTGCAACACGAAGACTATATCAGATTTTGCGGGCCGTGTCAACGCCTTTTTTCACGAAAACACCGCGGCCGATCCGACTCCGACCTTACAGCAGCCACTCCGGCAGTTCGCTGTAGATGTTCGCGATCCCGCTGCGCGGACCGGGCTCCACGGTGCCTCTCCGCTCTTCCTGGATCGTCTTCTTGCGGGCGCGCTCCGGGACCGGGGCGGCCGCGGCCGGCTTCTTTTCAGCCTTCTCCACGGGTCTTTCCGGCTTCGCGGCCGGCTTCTTCACGGCCTTTTTCGGGGCCGACGGCTTCGCGGCCGGCTTCTTTTCAGCCTTCTCCACGGGTCTTTCCGGCTTTGAGGCCGGCTTCTTCACGCTCTTTGCCGCGGGCTTTGCCGCTGCTGTCTTCTTCCCGTTCTTTTCTTCTTCGGGCTGCGCGGCCGCCGACATCGCGGCGCGGCGCAGGCTGCTCTTACCGACTGCCATTTCGCATGATCTCCTTTGCCAGTTCCATGTATTCACCCGCGCTGCGGGCGCTCTTCTTGTATGCCATCACCGGCCGGGACACATCCTGCGCCCACTCGATCGCGCTGTCCACGCGGATGTAGGTATCGAATACCTTCACGTCCCCGAGCTCCCGCAGGCTCTCGAGCGTCTGCCGGAAATAGTTCTTGCGTTCATTCACCTTGGTCAGGACGATGCCGCCCACCGCCAGTTCCGGCCGGCTCTTGCGCGCCTGCGCCAGATGGTCAAACAGGTTCGCGAGGCCGAACAGCCCCCAGGGCGACGCCTCGACCGGCACGATCACCTCATCCGACGCGCACAGCAGATTCATGGTCCAGCTGCCGAGCGTCGGGGGCGCGTCGATCAGGATCACGTCATATGCCCCGCTGCCGGCGACCGGCGCGAGGGCCTTTTCGAGCAGGTCCGTCCGGCGTTTTTTGGAGAAGACCTCGTATTCGATCCCGCTCATCAGCAAAGACGACGGGACCAGCGAGAGCCCCGGATACGCGGTCTCCCGCACGCAGCCCGAAAGGTCCGCTCCCGACCGGATCACCGTATACAGGTTCCGGCGCGAGCGCGCCATCGCGAGCGCGTCCTCCTCGGAAAAGAACGAGAGCGTCAGGTTCATCTGCATGTCGCCGTCGATCAGCAGCACGCGCTGCCCGAGCACGGACAGGCTGTAGCCGACGTTCGCGCAGGTCGTGGATTTTCCGCTCCCGCCCTTATTGTTCGCAAAACAGATCACACGGGCCATTCGAAAGCCTCCTTGCGAGGGCCCCCGCACGCCAGGCAGTGGCCGCCTCCGGCCGCGCCGCCGCGCACGGGAAAAGCCGGCCGATCGGGCTGCTGCCCGCCCGGCCGGCCGTCCGTTACCGTCCTTCGTACGCCGCCTGATAGACCGAGATGACCTGGTCCTTGGTCGGCTGGATGATGTTCGTGGTCATGCAGGAATCGTGCAGGGCCAGGTCCGCGAGCGAACCGAAGTCCTTCGGATCCACGCCCTTGAGCTCCTTGAGGCTCCCCGCGATGCCCACGGTCTTATTCAGAGCCGCGATGCAGGCCACGACCGCCTTGACGGCCTCGGGTCCGCTCATCGTGGCCGCGCCCGGCAGCTCCAGCGCCGCCGCCACGGTCCGGAACCGTTCCTGGCCCGCCGGCGTCTGGCCGTTGAACGCGATCACGCGCGGCAGGAGCACCGCGTTGCAGACGCCGTGCGGCAGGTTGTAGAAGCCGCCCAGCGAATGCGCCATCGCGTGGACCATGCCCAGGCCCCCGTTCGAGAACGCCATGCCGGCAATGTTCTCCGCGTACGCCATCATCGTGCGGGCCTCTTCGTCCGACCCGTTCGCGACCGCGCGCGGCAGGTAATCCTTGACCTTCGTGATGGACCAGACCGCATCCTTGTCCGTCAGCGGCGTGGCCGTGGTCGAGCAGACCGCCTCGATCGCGTGCGTCATGACGTCCATGCCGGTGGCGGCCGTCAGGGCCGGCGGCATCGTCATCATGAAATCGATATCGTTGATCGCGATGGTCACCATGCAGTTGGGATCCGCCATGGCCATCTTGGAATGACGCACCGGGTCCGTGATCACGTAATACGACGTGACTTCCGAGCCGGTGCCGGCCGTCGTGTTGATCGCGACGATCGGGATGCCGTGGGTATGGGACTTGTCCACGCCCTCGTAGTCCTCGACCTTGCCGCCGTTCGCCATGACGATCGAGACCGCCTTGGCCGTATCGATGGCCGATCCGCCGCCCAGCGCCGCCAAAAAGTCCACCTGCAGCGCACGCGCCGCGTTGATGCACTCGTTCACGACCGTTGTGGTCGGGTTCGGCTGGACGTTATAGTAGACCGCGTAGGCCGCGCCGGCTTCGAGGAGCTTGTCTCCCACCTTGGCCGCCGCGCCCGATTCATACTGGAACTTATCCGTCACGATCAGCGCGCGCTTCAGATTCCGCTTGCGCAGTTCCGGCGGGAGCAGGCTGATGGCCCCCTTGCCGAAAAAGCTGACCGGTACCGCATTGATCCGTTCCATGTCCGTTTCCTCCTTGTGTTACTTTGCCGCGTTGCACGCGAGCTGCACCGCGTCCCAGACCCCTGAGAACGGCGGCGCGTACACCAGATCCGTCATGCCCAGTTCCGGCGTTGTCATGCCGGCCGAGATGGCAACGGCAAATATGTCCGTCCGGAGCGCGGCGCCTTTCTGGCCGCACAGCTGCGCGCCCAGAAGCTTCCGGCTCCCGTTTTCGTAGATCACCTTGACCGCGAGCGGCGTGGTCCCCGGATAATAGGTCGGGTGGTCGTACGCGCGGACCGTCACGGCCTTTGCGTCCAGGCCGGCGCGCCGCGCCTCCTCTTCCCCGAGTCCGGTCCGGCCGAATTCCAGCCGGCAGATCTTCACCGCGGCCGACCCGACCGCTCCGAACAGTTCCTCCTGCCCGCCGGCCATGTTCAGCCCGGCGATGCGCCCGGTCTTGTTCGCGGTGGTCGCGAGCGGCTGCCACCGCTGTCCGCCGGTGCGGCGGTCCTTCACGGTCGCGCAGTCTCCGGCCGCATAGACGTCCGGGACGGACGTGCGCAGAAAGCTGTCCGTGAGCACCGCGCCGTTCTGCGCGAGCGCGATCCCGCTCCCCTTCAGGAAATCCGTGTTCGGACGGATCCCGACCGCGACGATCGACAGATCCGACGGGTAGACGCCGGCATCGGTCCTCACCTGCGCGATCTGTCCGTTTCCTTCGAACGCGATCAGGTTCTCGAGCGGATGCATCTCCGCGCCGACCGCGCACAGTTCCTCCATCGCGAGGTCCTGCATCTCCGGGTCAAAGCCCGGCAGCACGTGATCGCCGTTCGTGACCACGCGCACCTTCCAGCCGGCCTGCAGGAACACGTCCGCGCATTCGAGCCCGATGTAGCCGGCCCCGATGACCGTGACGCTTCCCGGACCGCGGGAGGCGGCGTATTCCTTCAGGAACAGGCCCTCCTCGAAACTGCGGAGCGTATGCACGCCCACGAGGTCCTCCCCGGGCACGCCGGGCCATTTCGGCGCCGCGCCGGTCGCGATCAGCAGCCGGTCATACGTGTCCGTAAAGGTCTGTCCCGACGACAGGTCCCGGACCGTGACCGCGTGCCGCTCCGGCTCCACGCTCACGGCCTCGCAGTGAGGCCGCAGGCGGATGCCCTGCGCGGCGAATTCCTCCGGGGTGCGCGCGATCATGCGGCGGTAATCCTCATTCAGGCCGCCCACGTAATACGGCAGGCCGCAGGCCGAATACGAGAAGAACCCGTTCTTCTCATAGACGGTGATCTGCGGGTCCTTTGCCGTGCGGGCGATCTTGGCCGCCGCGCTCATGCCGGCCGCCACCCCGCCGATGATCACAAACTTCATGGCTTATTTCCCCATGACGGGCGGATTATCCACGATCCCCACGATGAACGCGTCGATCGGCGCTTCGTGATCGATCGCGTGCTGGGTCGGCTCGTCCCGGGTGACCAGGACCAGCTCGCCGATCCCGGCTCCGAGCGTGTCCGCCGCCACGAGGATCTTCTCTTTATCCCCGTAGTACGGCTCCACGAGCAGGAGCTTGAATCCGCGCAGATTATCGATCTTTTTCGTAGAGTACACCGTACCCTTTACGGTCCCTAAGATCATGAGTTCTCCTATCCCTGCTTCCGAATGATGGCCCACTGGCCCTGCTGCAGCTGGAACGCGTTCGCGTCATCGATGTCCACGTGGCAGTCCAGCGCATACTGCCGGCCGACGCGCGCCGTGACGTTTCCGATCACGCCGGGCTTTCCGCCCTGCAGCACCAGTTCGAGCTTATCCCCGTTTTTGATGCCGTAGCGCTCGCCTTCCGCCTCCGACATGTGCAGGTGCCGGTCCGCGATGATCAGGCCCTCCCGCAGGACGACCTTGCCGCGCGGCCCCATCAGCGTGACGCCCGGGGTGCCGTCCAGATCGCCGGAGTTGCGCACCGGCGGGACGATGCCGAGCTTGCGGCTCTCGCTGAAGGCGATCTCCACCTGCGAGCGGGACCGCTCCGGCCCCAGCACGCGCATCCGCAGCATGCCGGCCGGACCGTAGACGTCCACGGTCTCCGCGCACGCGAACTGTCCGGGCTGGCTCAGCGGTTTGATGGGCGTGAGCTTATGCCCGACGCCGAACAGCGCCTCCACATGTTCCCGGGTCAGATGGATATGGCGCGCCGAGATCCCGACGGGGACCATGGCCGGGCCGTGATCCATCTGCTCCAGCGTCTCCACGACCAGACGGGTGACCTCTTCAAGCAGTGCTCTTCTGTCTTCCATGTCCGGTCCTTCCCGCCCGCGCCGAAGCGCGGGCCGATACGGTGCGGACGCCGGGCCGGCACGAAGCATGCCGGCTCCTTACCCGGCCGCTTCGGGGCCGGGCGTCCCGCGCCTGTGGTCCGTCTTATTTCACGAACGGAAGGATCGACGGGATATCGCCGTGAGGACGAGGGATCACGTGGACCGCCACGAGCTCACCGATGCGGGAAGCGGCCTCCTGGCCGGCTTCCGTCGCGGCCTTGACCGCGCCGACATCGCCCTGGACCATCACGGTCACGAGGCCGGATCCGATCTTTTCCGTTCCCACCAGCGACACGTCCGCCGCCTTCAGCATCGCATCCGCGGCTTCGATGGAAGCCGTCAGACCGCGGGTCTCGATCATACCAAGTGCAAGCATGTTCTCTTTCCTGCCTTTCAAGATTTAGATGATTCTTTAGCCTGGATCATGTTCAGCAGCTTCAGGATCTCGGGGTGCGGGTTCGAGATGGTCACCGCCACCTTCAGGTTCTTCTCCCCGATCTCCGCGCGCGCTGCCTCCGCCGCGCGGATCGATGCGTCCACCGCCGAGGTCTCTCCGGCCACGACCGTGTGCACCATGCGCCCGCCCAGCTTTTTATGATAACTGACGAGTTCGATATCTGCCGCCTTGAGCATGGAATCCAGCACGACGACAGCATTGGAATAATAGCTGACCTCCACGACTCCGATCGCGTTTCGGCTCATATCGCTCACATCCTGTCTGTAATAGTTTTTCCGTCCCGGCCGGTCCCGGCCCGGCGGCCGATGCGGCCCTGTATGCCGTCATCCGCCGCCGGGGTCCTTCCGTCCGGATCCGCTTCGGGCCTGTCCGCCGCGATGCTTATTTCTTCAGCACCGGCAGGATCTTGCTCACATCAGCGTGAGGGCTCGGGATCACGTGGGCCGCCACGAGCTCGCCGATACGGGAAGCGGCGTCCTGGCCGGACTCGGTGGCCGCCTTGACGGCGCCGACTTCGCCTTCCACGATGACGGTCACGAGACCGGAACCGATCTTCTCAGTTCCGACCAGCTGCACGTCCGCGGCCTTCAGCATCGCATCTGCTGCCTCGATAGAAGCGGTAAGTCCTCTGGTTTCGATCATTCCGATAGCCATGATGTTTTCCTCCTGAAAATGATTTGGCCTGTTATATTTTTCTTTTTTTGTTTTTTTACTTCAGATCACTTCAGATTGCCCGAAAAAATCTTCGCGTTCTCTTCGTTGAACTTGATGCTCGGTTTGTTGATCTTCGCGAGCTCGCGCGTGCCTTCGTAGGGATTCTCGATGATCTCGGTGATCACGACCTCCGGATCGTTGAACCGGAGCGCTCCCTCGCGGGCGGCCCGCAGCGCTTCTTTTACGTCGTCGATGCTTCCTTCAAACTTGACCTGAGCGGTCAGAGGGATGAAAGCGGAGGCGTCCTTGGGATTGATGGTGTCCACGCCCAGGATGCGGATGTTTCCGGCCTTGCAGGCCTTGTCCATCGCATACAGGCAGGCGCCGATGCCGGCGCATTCCAGAAACCCGATCGCCAAAGCCCGTCACCTCCTCATCAGATCACGCGCAGACCGCCGTCTGCGAGCACGCACCGGCGCTTACGCGTAAAGCTGACCGCGTTCGTCAGGCCTTCACCGGTCGGTCCGGCGATGGTCAGCGTGATGTTGCCTTCGCCTCCGATGCCGTCGCCGCAGAGCGTCGAGCCGTTCTTGACGAAGATCGTGGTCTCGATGGCGCGGGAGAACTTCGTCATGCGGTCCACGTTCTTCGAATACATGCCCGCGGTATGGCGGTTCCCGTGTTCCGCGGCCACGGCCCGGTCCACGGCTTCATCGAAGTTCCTGCAGCGGACGATGGGCAGCACCGGCATCAGCTGCTCGCAGCCGACGTACGGATGCTCGTTCGGGACCTCGGCGATCAGCAGGCGCGTGTTGTGGTGATCCGTGACGCCGATGGCTTCGAGGATGACCGACGCGTTCTTGCCGACCCACTTTTTGTTCGGGACCCATTCATTGCCCTTCTTCTGCAGGCACAGGTTCACGATCTGCTCCATCTGCAGGTTGTTCAGCAGATAGGCGCCCTCATCGACCAGGTCGAAGATCAGCTCGCTCGCGACCTCTTCCAGCACGAAGACTTCCTTTTCCGCGAAGCACATGATGCCGTTATCGAACGACGCGCCGCGGTAGAGCTCCTTGGCGGCTTTGCGGATGTCCGCGGTCTCATCCACCACGATGGGCGGATTGCCGGCGCCCGCGCCGATGGTCTTCTTTCCGCTGCTCAGCAGGGAGATGACCATGGGCATGCCGCCGGTTCCGGCCATCAGCCGGATGTGCGGGCTCTTGGTCATGACCGTGACGTTCTCCATGGTGGGTTCCGGCGTGGTCACGACGAGGTTGCGGGGACCGCCCGCCTCCACGATGGCCTGATGGATCAGCTGCACCGAGTAGGCGCAGACCTTCTTGGCGCCCGGATGGACGTTGAAGACGACGGAGTTGCCGCCGCTGATCATGCTGATCGCGTTGTTATAGACCGTCGCGACCGGGTTGGTGGACGGGGTGATGGCCCCGATCACGCCGAACGGCGCATGCTCCTCGAGCATCAGGCCCGAGTCGCCGCTGATAGCGTCCGTGGTCAGGCATTCCGGACCGGGCGTATCCTTCAGCGTGGCGGTCAGCTTGACGATCTTGTCCTCCACGCGGCCCATGCCGGTCTCTTCCACGGCCATGCGCGCCAGCTCTTCGACGTGCTGCAGGCCGGTGCGGCGGATGTTCTCGACGATCCGCTTGCGGTCTGCCAGATTGTAGTTCTCATACCAGTCGCGCTGCGCCACGTGGGCGGCCTCGATGGCGTCCGATACGTTCTCAAAAACGCCGTCCCGGCCCTTTTCCGAAGCCGGAGCCTTGGCATACGCGGCGGCGCGGCTCTGATCCAGGTTCTTCATGACCTGTTCCACGATCGCCTGGATCTCCTGCGATGTAAATTCCATAACTGTGCCCCCTTACTTCAGCTGCTGCGTCACGCGGCGGACCACCTCGGCGATGATCTCTTCCTTGGAACGGCCGTCCGGACGGGCCGGCGCGGGCGCCATGGCGGAAGCGGTGCAGCCGCAGCCCGCAGGCTGCATGCCTGCCGGATACACCATGCTGGTGGTACCGGGCAGGTTCGCGCCCTCTCCGACGGTCGGAGCCGGACGATAGGCCGGCGCGGGCGCCGGAGCCTGGGTCTGGGCCTGAGCCTGGAAGGCGCCGGTCGGCTGGCTGCTCACGATATCCTGCATATTGGTGACGTTCACGCGGCAGGGCGGAATGCCGCCGGCCGTGATGCCCATGTTCTTGCGGATCTCCAGCAGATCATCGATCTGGCCGCAGGACAATTCGTTCTGGCGTCCGATGATGTTGTTGGTGTACATCGTGATGTTCGCGACGTATTCGACGGATTCCAGACGGTAGAACGCCTGATAGACGTCCTTGCCCCAGGTCAGCGCGCCGTGGTTCGCGAGCAGGCATCCGTTGTAGCTGTTGACGAACGGAGCGATCGAATCCGGCACGTCATAGGTGCCGGGCGTAGCGTAATGGGCGATCGGGATGGTGCCCAGGACCAGGATGGCCTCGGTCAGGATGGGCTGATCCAGAGGGATCCCGGCGATCGCGAAGGCCGTCGCCACCGGCGGGTGCGCGTGCGTCACGGCCATCAGCTCCGGATTCTCCTTATACACCCGCAGGTGCATCTTGAGTTCGGAGGAGGGTTTGGAACGGCCCAGCAGGACCTTTCCATCCAGGTCCACCTTCACGAGCATGTCCTGTGTCATGAAGCCCTTGGAGACACCGGTCGGTGTGGTCCAAAGGGCGTTGGGGCCCACCTTGCAGCTGATGTTTCCGTCATTCGCTGCCACGAAGCCCCGGTCATACATGCGTTTGCCGACGTCAAGAATGGCTTTCTTGGCCTCGAAGTCCGTCATGTACTTCTGTCCCTGAACTGAAATCACCTTTGCTTCACTTCCTTTCTCAGACCCTGCGCGGACGAACGGTCCGTCCTGCCCTTCCGGGCGCAGGGGTCCCGCGTTTTGAGACTCTTCTGCGTGTAGTTTACCCGATTTGTGTTGGATTGTCAATGCATTATTGCCATATTTCTGTTTTTTATTTTGGGTTTATGTTTGGTTTTATGTCCGTTTTTTTGGATTTTACACGGCTGTCTACGTTTAAACCCACAAAAAAGATGGTTTCTCCGCTTTACATTTGAACAAAACGAGGTATAATAAAAAACAGAAAGCCACATTTTCAGTCTCAAACCCGCATTTTTCCGTGGTTTTCACATCGATCCGCAAAAGGTCTTTTGCCGAGAAGCGCGCATCCGAATATGCCGAATAGAAAAAGGAGGGCCTGGCCATGCTGGCCGTTACGAGAAAGTCCCGGATCCGGGACAAGATACTGGAAAAAAAGAGCGTGACCGTCTCGGAGCTCTCGCAGGAGTTCTCGGTCACCGAAGAGACGATACGCCGGGACCTCAAGGCCCTGGAGGACGAGGGCTTCCTGACCCGCACCTACGGCGGCGCGTTCATTCAGGACGGCGTAGAAAACGAAGTGACGATGGAGCTGCGCGACACGATCTACGTGGACAGCAAGGAAGCCATCGCCCGCACCGCGCTGGGACTGATCCACAACGGCGACACGATCTTCCTTGACAGTTCCACCACCGCGTACTGCATCGCCAAGGTCATCGCGGACATGAACCTGACCGTGCTGACCAATTCCTTGATGATCATCGACCTGCTCTCCAAGCACGAAAGCATCCGTCTGATCTCGATCGGGGGCCAGTATTCGCAGCGTGCCCGCGCGTTCGTGGGACGCGGCGCATCGCGCTCGCTCAACGACTATTACGTGGACAAGACCTTCATGTCCTGCCGCTCCCTCTCGATGGAGCACGGCATCACCGACTCCAACGAAGACCTGGCCGTCGTGCGCCAGAAGCTCCTCGAACGCAGCAATTCGGTGTACGTGATCGCGGACTTTTCGAAGTTCGACAAGACCTCGTTCATCAGCATCTGCCCGTTCACCGCTCTGACCGGCGTGATCACGGACAAGGCGCTGTCTCCGGAATGGCTGAATTTTCTTGAGGAGAACCACGTAAAAGCGTATCTGGCCGGCAAATGAGCCGGACCGCGGGGCCGGGAGGCCGCGAAGCCGCGGGCCGGACACGTTCGTCCCGATAAGCGTCAAACAGAAGGGGGCAGCCGACGCCGTCGGCTGCCCCCCTTCTTCTGTCCTCTTCCGTCTCACTTCCCGCTGCCGCGGACCGTCTGCCGCAGGACCCGGATCAGCGGGGGCAGCAGGATAGCAAACGCGGCCGCGCGCACCACGCAGATCAGAAGGCGCAGCGCGAGCGCGCCGGTCACGATCCCCGGGAAAAAGTATCCGTAGATCCTGCTGTCCGCATAGACCGTGAACGTGTTCAGGGCCGTGATCAGCAGCTCGCAGGCCAAAATGATCCCGATGTACTGCCGCTGCGCCAGTTCGAACCGCTGCTTCCCGGCGTACCATCCGGCGAGGGCTCCGCACAGGATGTACGGCAGGATCCAGAGCGGCGTGGTAACGCTGAACCCATAGCGCAGCATCTGATAGATGAAGGTCCCGATGCCCCCGATGGCCATGCCGTCCACCGGTCCGAACATCAGCGCGCCGATCAGGACCGGGACGCTCTCGAACGTGACCTTGACGTTGACAAAGTCCAGCGACAGGGCGCCGAGCACCGCGCACATCGCGCAGAACACCGCGTCCAGCGCCAGCTGGCGCGTGGTGAGCTTTTTCATCGCAAAAGACTCCTTTCATGGCAGTTGCCACAAAAGGAGCCTTTCCACGGCTCTCTCGTGGCAGCGGACGCGGAGACGGCACCGCAGCATGTGTCATGCTTTCGTCCGGCGGCAACTTCCCATCCGCCGGCACTTGACGCGCCGAATCCTACTCTGCCCAAGCGTTATTCTGTTTTGATTATACGTTATTTTCCCCGGCCGCGCAAGGGGATGTTCAAAATGCCCGGCCGCCCGTGAATACATGCCTCACGGATCCGAAGTGCGGACAGGACTTGACGTTCAATGCGCCCGGCCGCCCGCGAACACGTGCAGCGAAGTGCGCAGATCCTGGTGCCGGACGCGCGTCGCGTCAAAGCGGACCGTGCGAAACGCCAGCTGCATGACCGGTCCGGTCCCGAACGCGCAGATCAGCGTGCCCGGGCCCACCGGGCCGCCCAAAAGCCAGCCGGTCAGCGTGGCGGTCCCAAGCAGCAGGATGCTGACGAGGCCGATCGGCAGAGCCTTCAGCCGTTTGGCGAGACCCACCAGCAGGGTGTCCCGCGGGCCGCAGCCCAGCGAGGCGATCATATATGTATACTGTGTATAGGCGATGATGACCAGGCCGATCCCCATCATCAGGACCGCGCCGGGCATCGTCTGAGGGACCGGCACGATCCCGAGCCGGTCAAACAGGTCCACGGACTTTCCGACCACGAACGAATCGATCAGCATCGCGATCCCGATCGGCTCCCTCATCAGCACGTCGATCAGCAGGATCGTCAGCGACACCGCGATCGACGCGGTCCCGTACAGGA
>CACXFD010000187.1 GCA_902766845.1 uncultured Lachnospiraceae bacterium
ACGGCCCGGATCCGGAACTTGCGGTAATCGCTGCGCTTCGGACGGCCGTCCTCGTAGGCGACCATGGCCCCGACCGAGGCAAAGCCGCTGATGTGCGAGATATCGTAGGCCTCCAGCCGGCGCGCGTAGGGCAGGCCCAGCAGGCCGCAGAGCGAGCTGACCGCGCCGGTCGTGCGCTCGCGTTCGCGCCGGTCCTTTTCCCGGTCCTTCTCGAGCGCGTTCTTCGCGTTCTGCTCCGCAAGGCGCAGCAGCTTCGCTTTTTCGCCCTTCTTCGGCGTGACCAGGCTGACCTTGTGGCCGGCCTTGGCGGAGAACAGCTCCTCCAGGGCTTCCCGGTCCGGCAGCTCCGTGGCCAGCAGGATCTCCGACGGGAGCTGCGGCGTGCCCGCGTAGAACTGCTGCAGCAGGTCGGACAGGATCTGTTCGGGCCCGTCGCCCTCCGCCACGGTCAGCGTCACGCGGTCGCGGCCGCGCATGCGCCCGCCGCGGATGAAGAAGATCTCCGCGGCCGCGTCGGTCTCTTCAAACGCAAGGGCAAACACGTCCCGGTCCTCGCTCCCCTCCGCGTCCGTGATCTTCTGCTTCTGCGCGATCTGCTGCACGCTGAAGTACAGCTCCCGGATCTGCGCCGCGGTCTCGAAATCCAGTTCGGCCGCCGCGGCCTCCATCTGTTCCTTCAGCTGGGCCAGGACCGGCTCGTAACGGCCGCCCAGAAAGTCCAGGATCCCGCGGATCCTCTCCCCGTATTCCTCCTGCGAGACCAGCCCCTGGCACGGGGCGTCGCACTGGTGGATGTGATAATTCAGGCACGCCCGCTCCGCGCCGATGTCGCGCGGCAGCACGCGGTGACAGGTCCGGACGCGGTAGAGGCGCCGGATCAGGCCGATCGTGTCCTTGACCGCGGTCGAGCTCGTGTACGGCCCGAAGTACCGCGCGCCGTCCCGGCGCATCTGATGCGCGAACTGGACGCGCGGAAAGGCCTCCCCGACCGTCACCTTGATGTACGGGTAGGCCTTGTCGTCCATCAGCATGGTATTGTAGCGCGGCCGGTTCTCCTTGATCAGGTTGCACTCCAGCACCAGCGCCTCGAGCTCGCTGTCCGTGATGATGTATTCGAACCAGCGGATGTGCGAGACCATCTGAAGGATCTTATTGGTCTTGCCGCGGCTGCTCTGAAAGTACTGGTGCACCCGGTTGTACAGGTTGACGGCCTTGCCGACGTAGATGATCACGTCGTCCGCGTCATGCATCAGGTACACGCCCGGTTTCTTGGGCAGCTTTTTCAGTTCTTCCGCGATGTTGAATTCTGTCTGCATCTCAGGCGTTTTCCGGTGCGTCTTCCTGCGCCGCCTGCGGCTGCTCCGCCGCAGCCTTCTCCTCGGCTTCGCAGGCGTGGTAGATCTCCATGAACTCCTTGCCGGTGATGGTCTCCTTCTCGATCAGGAAGGCGGCGATCTTATCCATGTAGGCGCGCTTTTCCGAAAGCATCTCCTTGGCCTTCTCGTACGCGCGGGCCAGCATCTGCTGCACTTCGGCATCCACGGCCGCGGCCGTATCGTCCGCGCAGTTCAGGACCCGGCGCGCGGTCAGGTATTCATCCTCGACGGTCTCGAGATTCATCAGCCCGAACTTCTCGCTCATGCCGTACTGCGTGACCATCGCGCGGGCCAGCCGCGTAGCCTGCTCGATATCGTTCGACGCGCCGGTCGTGATGGAACCGAAGACCAGTTCCTCGGCCGCGCGGCCGCCGAACAGCGAGACCAGCCGGTCCTCGAGCTCCTTCTTGGAGTTCAGGTATTTCTCTTCCTCCGGCACCTGCATCACGTAGCCGAGCGCGCCCATCGTGCGCGGCACGATCGTGATCTTCTGCACCGGCTCCGCGCCCTTCTGCATCGCGCTGATCATCGCGTGGCCCACCTCATGGTAGGACACGATGCGGCGCTCCTCAGCGCTCATCACGCGGTCTTTCTTTTCCTTGCCCACGAGCACGACCTCGACGGCCTCGAACAGGTCCTTCTGCGAGACGGCCTGGCGCCCGTGCTTGACCGCCGCGATGGCGGCCTCGTTGATCATGTTCGCCAGATCCGAGCCCACGGCGCCGGACGTCGCGAGCGCGATCTCCTCCAGATTGACGGTCTCGTCCATGCGCACGTCCTTCGCGTGGACCTTCAGGATGGCCACACGGCCCTTGAGGTCCGGACGCTCCACGATGATGCGCCGGTCCAGACGGCCCGGCCGCAGCAGGGCCTTGTCCAGCGTATCCGGCCGGTTAGTGGCGGCCAGGATGAAGACGCCCTTGGAGGAATCGAAGCCGTCCATCTCGGCAAGCAGCTGGTTCAGCGTCTGCTCGCGCTCGTCGTTCCCGCCGCCGAAACGGCTGTCGCGGCTCTTGCCGATCGCGTCGATCTCATCGATGAAGATGATGCAGGGCGCGTTCTTCTGCGCCTCGCGGAACAGGTCGCGCACGCGGCTCGCGCCGACGCCCACGAACATCTCCACGAAATCCGAACCGGACAGCGAGAAGAACGGGACCTTAGCCTCGCCGGCCACGGCCTCGCGAGCAGCGTCTTGCCGGTGCCGGGCGGGCCCACGAGCAGCGCGCCCTTCGGGAGCTTGGCGCC
>CACXFD010000188.1 GCA_902766845.1 uncultured Lachnospiraceae bacterium
GCGCAGATGGGCTGGGTCTGGTCGGTCCAGTTCCCGATGATGGCGATCCGCGACATGGCGCCGGATGAGGATGAATTCATGCGCGTCTTCCGCATCGTCTTTGCGACGGCCGGCAAGAACCAGTTCATCGAGCCGTTCGCGAAGGAAGGGCTGCGCGCGCATCTGGGCGTGCCGCACTGGGTGGATGACAACGACGGCCGTCTGCTGGGCTCCTATATCATGTACATGCTGGATGTGCAGCAGGTGCCGTATGAGATGGAGCGCTGGACCGAGGAGGAGACCTGGATCCGGCTGAAGACCGAAGACTTCACCGCGCGCTATGAGATGGCCCCGTTCGATGAGCTCGTGGACGCCTACGAGGCGCAGTGGAACGGCGCGGCCAAGACGCTGGTCTCGCCTGAATGGTCCTGCGTGATCGAGGGCCGGGACGAGGAAGATATGCTGATCAAGGTCATCCGCAAAGAAGACCTGAGAATGGTGTAAAGGAGGAGGAACATGCTCTTTAAAGAAGATCGGAGAGCCCGCCGGGACGCCGAGACCATTCGCAAGTCCGTGGGCTGGTATATGTGGACGCATGACCTGGTCGAAGTGACCGGGCCGGACGCGCTTGCGCTGCTGCAGAAGCTCTTCGTGAGCGATCTTTCGAAGGTGCCGGCCGGCCGGACCAAGTATACGGCCATGCTGAACGAGGACGGTGAGATCCTGGACGATGTGATCGTCATGCACATGCGGGACGGCGTTTACTGGGTCTCGTCCCTGTACGGGCCGCGGTTCATCGACTGGGCCGGTGCGCACGCGGACGGGCAGGACGTGCAGATCCGTCTGATCACGTATGAGCACGATATGATCGCGGTGCAGGGCCCCGAGACGCCGGCCGCCATGGAGCGCCTGGTCGGGGACGCCGCGTCCGGTATGAAGCGCTTTGCCGTCAGGGAGGCGAAGATCGGCGATGCGCCGGTGTGGCTGCACCGCTCGGGCTTTACCGGAGAGAACGGCTTCGAGATCTACTGCGCTCCGGAGCAGACGCCGCAGGTGAAGGAAGCGGTCTCCGCGGCCGTGGAAGCGGCCGGAGGACAGCAGATCTATACGCTCGAGGTCTATGTCCGCTCCGTCCCGATGGAGAAGGGCTTTGCCCTCAAACAGGATTATAAACACATGAGCCCGTTTGAATGCGGCCTGGGCTGGACCGTGTCCGAAGAAAAGGATTTCATCGGCAAGGAAGCCGCGCTGAAGATCAAGGAGTCCCCGCGCTTTCAGATGGTCGGGCTGGAGTTCGAACGCGAGTCCACCGAAGACATCTCGATCTGGGAAAAGGTCTATCTGTACGGCGTCGAGGTCGGACGCTGCGCGCAGGCGATCTACGGATATACGGTAGACAAAAACATCGGCTTCGCGAACATCCGCGCGGGCATTCCGGAGGGGACGCGGGTCACCGTGGGTCCTAACGGGTCGCCGGCCGTGGTCGTAAGCAAGGTCTTCTGCTGAAAGGAGGTCCGTTATGGGAAGAATGGAGGGGAAAGTCTGCATCGTGACCGGCGCGTCGGCCGGGATCGGCCGGGCCACCGCAGTGCTGTTCGCGCAGGAAGGCGCCACAGTGCTGGCCTGCGCGCGGCGGGAGGAGCTGCTGAAGGAGCTGTGTGAAGAATGCGCGGACCTGCCCGGACGCGTGGAATACTGCGTGACGGACGTCGGGGACCCGGAGGCGGTCAGAAAGATGGTGGCCTGCGCGGTCAGCCGGTTCGGCCGGCTGGACGCGGCCGTCAACGACGCGGGCGTCATGGATGACAACACGGCCATCGCCGATATGTCGGACGAGATGATGCAGCAGGTGTTCCGGACCAATACGTTTGGCCTGATGTACTGCCTGCGGGAGGAGTGCCGTCAGTTCCTGGCGCAGGGCGGCGGAGGGACCGTGGTCAATATCTGCTCCGTGGGCGCCTCGCACCAGACGGCCGGCGCGGCCTACTGCGCCAGCAAAGGTGCGGTGCTCGCGGTCACGAAGAATACCGCGTTCATGTATATGGATGAGGGGATCCGCTGCAACGCGATCTCGCCGGGCGGCGTGGTCACGGACATCCCGCTGGTCATGCCTCCGTCCGATGAATTCGGCTTCGGACGCACGGGCAAGCTGCTGGACTTCTCCGGCGAGCTCGCAATGCCCGAGGACCTGGCGGACGCGATCCTGTTCCTCGCGAGCGACCAGTCCCGCTACGTGAACGGCGAGGAGATCAAGTGCGACGGAGGCTGGACCTGCTTCTGACAGGCTGCGGAGCCTTCCGGAGCATCACAAACGACAGCATGCGGGACGGCCGTTTGGAGGCGGCCCCGCATCAGGCAGCATCATGACCGGTCATGATCTGTCATACATCATAAAGACAGGAGGAAAACATCATGGCATTCTCACTCGATTCCAAAGTCAAGGACATCCTGAAAGACCCCCGCGCGGCGGCCGTTCTCGACAAGTACGCGGAAGGCGCGTCCAAGAACCCTCAGATGAAGCTCGTGGGCGGACTGACGCTCCGCAAGCTGGCCAGCTTCCCGCAGTCGGCTTATCTGAAGCCCGTGCTGGACAAGCTGGATGAGGAACTGAAGGCGATCGAATAACGCCGGACCGCGAGGCGGAGGATCCACACCGGATCCTCCGCTTTTTTTGTATGAAAAGCGGGAAAAACGCGCAAAAGGCGCTATACTTTTTATCGCAGGGAATGCTATAATGCTTTCTGAACAGACACTCGCTCCGATCGGTTCCATCGTATCGGCAGACACGGAACAGAAAAGCAAAAAGGAACGGTGCAGACATGAGGATGGAACGAGCTCGTACCTGGATGGCGGCCCTGGTCTTCGCATGCCTCACCGTGATCGCGGCGCTGTGCTCGGCCGGTACCGCCTTCGCGGCTGAAGGAGATCGGGTGACGGTGGACAACGGGATCCCCGTCGTATATCTGAACATCGACGAATCACAGGGGACCATCGAGCAGATGATCGACAGCCCCCGCCACACCGCTTTCTGCTACGGGACCGTCAGCATCGAGGTGCCGGAGGGCTTCCGTTATACGGATTTCCCGGACCTTCCCTGCGAGAGCGTCACGGACCTCGCGATGAGCATCCGGGGCCGCGGCAATTCCACCTGGCAGCAGTCGCCGAAAAAACCCTTCAAGATCAAACTGGATAAAAAGACGGACATCTTCGGGCTTGGGAAGAACAAGCACTGGGTCCTGCTCGCGAACTGGTTCGATTCGACGCTGATCAAGGACCGGATCTCCGGCTGGCTCGGCGATGAACTGGGCTTTGCGTTCACGCCCCGCGGCGTGCCGGTGGACGTGGTGCTGACCGGTGAGGAGTACGGGTCGCATTACCTGGGCTCCTATTATCTGAGCGAGAACGTCCGCGTGGACGAAAACCGGCTCGAGATCGCGGAGCTGGAAGAAGGCGATACGGATCCGGATATCATCACCGGCGGGTACTTGATTCAGAACGGCGTGCAGGTGGACGCCGGGTCGCCGGACCGGTTCTATACGAGCCGCCATGCGAACTGGGCCACGCATACGCCGTCCTTTGACCCGGAGGACAACGCCGCTCTCGGGGACGGCAGCGCGGAGGACGAGGCCCGTGAAGGAGAAGAGTCGTTTGCGGGCGCGGAGCTCGGTGACGGATACGTGAACCCCGCGCAGCAGCAGTATATCCAGGACTATATCCAGCATTTCGAGGACGTGCTGTTCGAGGAAGGCACGGCCTACCGTGACCTGATGGACGTGGACAATGCGGCCCTGTACTGGCTCGTCAACATCGCGACGGTCAACGGCGACGGCTTTGCGACCGGCAGCACATACCTGTACAAGGACCGAGATACGTCGGACGGGCCGGCCAAACTGCTCTGGGGGCCGCTCTGGGATTTCGACTTTGCCTGGGGCCACCGTATCTATTATACCGGCTTCGAATACGGGCATTTATGGTCCAAGCCGATGCTGTACGATAAAGGCGAGGGCGGCTTCGTGGAATCGGTCCATCGTCAGTGGCCGGCCGTACGGGACGCGCTGGAGCGGATGATCGAGGACGGCGGCCTGATCGATCGGTACCGCGAAGAGACACGCGCTTCGGCCGTCGCCAACGCGGAGCTTTTGCATCCGGGGAATGAATTCAATTATGACACGGAGATCGATACGCTCAAGACCTGGATCCGGAACCGGATCGACTGGGTGGACGCGCACTTTTCCGAGATCGATGACCTGATCCACCGGGTCGTATACATCGTGGACGGCGAGGTCTTCCGGACGGACTTCAAGTCCGCCGAAGAGTCGTTTCTGGAAGAAGCGGAGATCGCACCGGAAAAAGAGGGATACATCTTCCTCGGCTGGACCGATGAAGAGGGAAATACGATCGACGCGAACCGGAAGATCACGCAGGATCTGACGGCCACCGCGCAGTATATTTCGGAGGAGGAAGCCACCCGCGGCGAGGACATCGCGATGGTAAAGGACAGCGATATCCTGGTCTACAGCTATTACCTGCGCGGCTATCAGATCCCGTACGAGGTCATCCCGACCGACGCGCAGGACAAACGTGTGACCTGGACGTCGTCCGATGAGGATTACGCCACGGTGGATGAGAACGGCATGATCTCCTTCAGCGGGGAAGGGCAGGTCACGGTGACCGGCACGCTCGCCTCCGGCCGGAGCCGCACGTTTACGCTGACCGTGACCAAAGAACCGTTTGGGAACGCGGAGGCGATCTTCCCGGAGCAGGAAGAGATCCGCATGACGGTCGGGCAGCAGAGTGCCTGTCCGGTCCGTACGGAGCCGTCTCCGGTGTCTTTCACCGACTGTTTTTACGAGCCGGAGGATCAGAGCGTCGTGACCGCGGGAGAATGCGGCGTGCTGACCGCGGTGGGCCCGGGCCGGACCGTCGTGCACATCCGCGCGGTCAGCCGCGATTCGGCCTGGAACGAGGCGGAGATCGAAACGCAGGTGACCGTGATCGTGACCGAGCCGCAGCCGGCCGTCTATGAGGTCACGGAAGACACGGCCGCGGAGTGGACGCGCGGCAGCGGGACCGGCCTTGTGATCACGGTCAAGCGCGATCCGGATGACGAGACCTGCTTTGACCACTTTACCGGCGTGACCTTGGACGGGAATGTTCTGACGGCGGATGGCGACTATACCGCGGTCCGCGGCAGCACGGTCGTGACCGTCTCGCCGCAGACGCTGGAAGCGCTCCCGGACGGGGATCATGACGTAACGGTCACTTTCGATGACGGCGAAGCGCAGCTGACCGTCGGGATCCGGACCGCTTCGGAAGACGAGAGCGAGGGCTCCGATGAGAGCGGATCCGCGGACGGCGGGGAGACCGAGCCGTCCGGAGACGATGCCACGGAGCCGGATGAGAGCGGACAGGAGACCGAGCCGGCAAGCGAGCCGGATGAATCATCGGCGCCCGATGACGGCCGGACGGCCCCGCCCGGCACCGGAGATCCGAACCATGCGTGGCTGTGGGCCGCACTGGCCGCGGCGGCTGCCGCGGCAGCCGTGACGGCCGCAAGGCGCCGGAAGATCTGACGGCGGCGTACCGGACAGGAAATTCATGACAAGGAGGGAAGAGGGCTATGATGCGTTTATCATCCGATCTCGGAGGCGGTTTCATTCTGTATGACGATCCGGCTCTGGAAATTGAGGGCAGCCTGATCCTGTACGGACTCGGCGTGCTGACCCTGGTCCTGTTGCTGTGGTCGGCCGCGCAGAATCCGCAGGCCTTTGCGGTCTCGCTGTTCTGCCTGCTGGTGGGACTGTTCTTCCGGGTCTTTTTCGTCGGGGACGGAGCGCCGTATTTCCTGGGCTGTCTGTCGCTCCCGTTCTTTACCTACTTCATCGTTTCGTCGGCTTACACGCTCGTCGGGAACGCGGGCCAGATGGGGCTGCTCGTCTGGGCCGTCAGCGGGTTTTATGTGGTGGGCGCCGGCCTGATGCTGTACGGGTCGCTGCTTGCGGATCACGAAGGCGTGATGGCCTGCTTCATCGTGATCATCGGCGCGATGGCGTGGTTCGGATCCCTGTTCCAGCACAGCTTTTCGGCGATGGAGCACGGCGTCCTGTATTATGCGGTGCGGATCGTCACGATCATCGCGCTCGTCTGGATGGTCTATAACCTGGTCATGTTCGTGCGCGACTTGGGAAAAGGGCGCGTGAAAGGGCAGGTGACGCTCGTCAACCTGGCGCTTGCCGCGATCGGCCTGATCCCGCTGCTGTGCGTGCGCCTGCTCGGGAGCATAGGGCATTCTCGGAAATGGATGGTCCTGGCCGCGCTCCTCGTGCTGGCGGCGTACGGCCTCGCCGCGTGGGGCGGCCGGAAACTGGCAGCGTCCCGGGTCAAGGGTATTGAAGGCGGGGCGGAAGCCGTGCTGGCGCCGACCGTTCTGTGCCTGATCCATTATTTCGCGAACGGTGCGGTCATGAACGTGGCTTCCGAGACGGTGGAGGCGGCCCTGCATACGGTGAACGCGCTTCCGACCGCCGGGTTCATGGTCTCGGCGGCGGAGAATCTGATCGAGGCGTTTCGACGGCTGTTCAGCGGGGCGCTGTCCGGCCTGCTCGATCTGATCCTGCGCATTTTCGATCGCAATGCGCCCTCGGTCACGATCGGCCCCATGACGACTGTGATCCTGATGAGCGTTCTGCTGGCAGCTGTCGTGGTCTTCTTCCCCGGATTTCTGGACCGGCTGGCCCGACGGGGCAGGCGGTAAAACGGCCGCCGGATGGGCGGGAACCATTGAAAATCGCCTCTCGTTCTGGTATACTTTCAGAAAATGAGAACGGTCCGAAGGAGGTACGCTTCATGAGCTATGCGGATCAGGTATTTATTCAGAACTGCCGCGATATCCTGGAGAACGGGGTATGGGATACGGACCGGGAGGTCCGGCCGCGCTGGGACGACGGAACGCCCGCACACACGGTCAAAAAATTCGGCATCGTGAACCGGTATGACCTGCGCAGGGAATTCCCGATCCTGACGGTCCGCCGTCAGTATTTCAAGTCGGCCGTGGACGAGCTTCTCTGGATCTGGCAGAAAAAGAGCAACAACATCCATGACCTGTCCAGCCACGTCTGGGATGCGTGGGCGGATGAGAATGGCAGCATCGGCAAGGCCTACGGCTACCAGCTGGGCGTCAAGCATCACTATCCGCAGGGCGATATGGACCAGGTGGACCGGGTGCTGTGGCAGCTGAAGAACGAGCCCGCCTCGCGCCGGATTCTGACGAACCTGTATACATTCGCGGATCTGAGCGAGATGGCGCTGTATCCGTGCGCGTATTCGATGACGTTCAACGTCAGCGGGAACGTGCTGAACGGGATCCTGAACCAGCGCAGCCAGGACATGCTCGCGGCCAACGGCTGGAATGTGATGCAGTATGCGGCCCTGCTGATGATGATCGCTCAGGTCAGCGGCTTGGAAGCCGGTGAGCTCGTACACGTGATCGCGGACTGCCACATCTATGACCGTCATGTGCCGGTGATCCGGAAGATCATCGAGAACGAGCCGTATCCGGCCCCGAAGGTGACGCTGGATCCGGAGATCCATGATTTCTATGCCTTCACGAAGAACAGCTTCAAGGTCGAAGGGTATCAATACCATGACCTTGACGAGAAGATCCCGGTCGCGGTATGACCGGGTTCCGAAAGACCGACAGCGCAGAGGATAACGGACCGGGAGACCGGCAGCGGAAAGAACAGCGGACCGGCCGCCGCCCGGCGGCCGGTCCGCCTTGAGAGGAGAAGCCAGTATGCTGAGCTGTATCGTGGCCGTCTATCGTGACTGGGGGATCGGCGCGGACGGAACGCAGCCGGTGGCCCTGCACGCGGACCGCAGGCGTTTCGCGCAGCTGACCCGCGGCGCGGCCGTGATCGTCGGCCGGCGCACGCTCGCGGACTTTCCGGGAGGCCGGCCGCTCAAGGGCCGCGTGAATATCGTGCTGTCGCGGCGCGGGATCGCGGCGGACGGCATCGTCCCGGCCCGCAGCGTGGAGGAAGCGGTCCGCGCTGCAGCGGAGCATGATAAAGCATTTGTGATCGGAGGGGCCAGCGTGTACCGCGTCATGCTGCCATATTGCGATGAAGTGTATGTGACCAAAGTCGACGCGCAGCCGGTATCGGATTCGTTTTTCCCGGACCTGGACGCGGATCCGGCGTGGACCGTGGCGGAGGCAGAAGAGCCGGCGCAGGAAGACGGGATCAGCTATCGGTTCCTGCGGTATGTGCGGCAGCCGGCAGAAGCGGAGCCGGAACCGCAGCAGCCGGAAGAGAAGGAAACAGACCGGGCGGACTGAGAGCGGCCCATACAAGAGAGAAAGAAAAACAAGGAGCAGGGAAGCCTGCTCCTTGTTGATTCGATGCCGCCTGCAAGACGGCCGCGCCGGTCACAGGATCGGGATCTTGATCTTCACGTCGCTGACCGGGTAGGCCGAGCAGGCGTGGACATAGCCGAAGTCCTTATCCGCGGCGCGCCGGCCGTCTCCCTCGGGGCAGACGAACACGTGGCCGGAGAGGACCTTGGTGCGGCACAGGCCGCACTCGCCGCTGCGGCAGGAGGTCTGGATCCGGATGCCGGCCCGCTCGAGCGCGGTGACCAGGCTCTCGCAGGCGCGCGCCGGGATCACGTCTTCGTGGATCCCGCGGACCACGGTCAGCTGATGGACCGCGTCCTTTTCCTCCGCCGGGAAGCCGTCGAAGGCCGTGATGTCCTTGGGCGTCCCGAAGACTTCGAAGCGGATGCGCCGCTTCGGGATATCGAGCTTTTCGAGCTCCCCGCGCAGGAACGTATACATGGCCTGCGGTCCGCAGATGAAGTAGGTCGCATCGCCGCGGCTGTACTTTTTGATCAGGTCAGCCGTCAGGAACCCGCGCTCGCCGGTCCAGCCCTCTTCGTCGCCGGAGAGGACATGGACGATATGCACATGCTCGCCCGCGCAGGCTTCGAGCTCCTCTTTGAGGATGATGTCATCGGAGCGGACCGATCCGAACAGGATGGTCATGTCCAGATCCAGCGTGCCGTGGGCGATCTCTTTTGCCATCGAGACGAACGGCGTGATGCCGGTCCCGCCCGCCAGCGCGACGATGTTCTTCGAATCGCGCAGCGGCTCATAATAGAACTGGCCGCAGCCCATGGTCCCAAAGACCGTGTCGCCTTCCTTCAGGGTGTCGTTGACATAGTCGGCGACAAACCCGTCCCCGCGGGACCGGCGCACCGTGATCTCCGCGAAGCCTTCCGCGCCCCGCGCCTGGTACGGCGCCGAGGAGAGGGAATACGGGCGGGAGATGACAGCGCTCCCCATCGGGAATTCGAGGGCGATGTACTGGCCGGCATAGAAATACGGCAGCTCCTGACCGTCCGCGCGGACAAAGCGGACCGTTTTGGCGGTCGGGGAGGCCGGACGGATCTGCGTGACTTTCAGTTCCAGCCGTCCGGGATGCCAGGCCCGCGCGACGTCTGCGATCGGATCGACGGTCTCCGGACGGGATGAGGCCCCCGCGAAGGCGGCCAGCCGGGCCTTGGTGACGCGGGAGGCCCCGCCGACGTCCTTTAAAAATCCTTTGACTTTCATTTCGAGGCGGCCTCCTTCTTCTTTTTCGCGATATCGTCGAGCACGTTCTTGGCGGCCTTGCGTCCGTTGGTCACGGCCGGGCCCATGCCGTCGCCCGAGATCTGGTGGGCGCCGGAGAACTCGAGGCCGCGGATGAAGCGTTCCTCCTGTGCGGTCTGCAGCCGCGCGACGATGTGATCCTCCATCGTATGGGCGTAGCCGTAGATGCAGCCGTTCCACGCGCCGGTATAGCGCGCGACGGTCATCGGTGTCTCGATGACGGCCTCGAGCACGTGGTCCAGCAGGTCGGTCCCGAAATAGGCGCTCATATCGTCGATGACCTGCCGGGCGACGCGGTGCTTGACTTCATCGTACTGATCCGCCGTCACGGTCTTCCAGCCGTCCACGCGGGGCAGGACCGTGACCGAGAAGGAACAGGTCCCCTGCGGCGTTGCGTCCGGGTTGCCGTAGTTGTGGCAGATGCAGGTCAGGTAGCGGTACGGGCCGAGACCGGCCAGGTCGGCGTACAGTGCGTCGGTGTCCATCGTATCGCCGCGGAAGATGCTGTAATCCCGGATGTTCAGCTCTTCGGCGGGCTTGTCCAGGATCAGGATGACCGAGAACGCGGTCAGGCTCAGACGGCGGCCGTTGACCATCTTGATGGCGCCGGCCGGCACTTCCGCGGCCGGCTCGATCATCGAGGTATAGACCTTGTTGGGGTAGGCCGAGCAGATGACATAATCGGCGTGGATCTCATCGCCGCGCGCGGTGCGCACGCCGTATGCTCTGCCGTTCTTCACCAGGATCTTGTCCACGTTCTGGCGGTATTCGATCTGTACGCCC
>CACXFD010000189.1 GCA_902766845.1 uncultured Lachnospiraceae bacterium
GCGCCGCTGCAAGGCCCCGGAAAACGGCCGGCCGCCTCTCCGGCGCGCCCGCGGCCGCGCCGCGGCGAATGCCGATTTTCTGCGGCGCACGCCTTGCGCACGGGGCCGATTCGTGGTAAAAATATAGACAGGTATGTCATCGCGAGAACAGCGGAGGAGCGGGCCATGTATAAGATCGGTTTTGACAACGAAAAGTACCTGAAGCTGCAGTCCCAGCACATCCGGGAGCGGATCGCCCAGTTCGGCGGGAAGCTGTATCTGGAGTTCGGCGGGAAACTGTTCGATGATTTTCACGCCTCGCGCGTTCTGCCGGGCTTCGAGCCGGACAGCAAGATCCGCATGCTGCTGGAGCTGCGGGACACCGCGGAAATCATCATCGCGATCAACGCGGAGGATATCGAAAAGAATAAAGTCCGCGGGGATCTGGGCATCACCTATGATCTGGACGTGCTGCGCCTGATCGACGCGTTCCGCGCGGCCGGCCTGACGGTCGGGAGCGTGGTGCTGACGCGGTTTCGCGGACAGGCTTCGGCCCTCAGCTATGAAAAGCGCCTCGCGGCCCTGGGCCTGAAGGTCTACCGCCATTATCCGATCGAAGGATACCCGGCCAACATCCCGTTCATCGTCAGCGAGGAAGGGTACGGCAAGAACGATTACATCGAGACCACGATGCCGCTGGTCGTCGTGACCGCGCCCGGCCCGGGGAGCGGGAAGATGGCGACCTGCCTGAGCCAGCTCTATCACGAGAACAAGCGCGGCATCCAGGCCGGCTACGCGAAATTCGAAACGTTCCCGATCTGGAACCTGCCGCTCAAGCATCCGGTGAACCTTGCCTACGAGGCGGCCACCGTGGACCTGTCGGACGTGAACGTGATCGACCCGTTCCATCTGGAGGCGTACGGCGTCACCACGGTCAATTACAACCGGGACGTCGAGACCTTCCCGGTCCTGCGCGAGATGTTCATGCAGATCTACGGGGAGTGCGTCTACAAGTCCCCGACCGATATGGGCGTCAACATGGCCGGCAACGCGATCGTGGACGATCAGATCGTCCGCGAGGCCGCGCGCCAGGAGATCGTGCGCCGGTATTACGAAGAGATCGTCAAGCGCCGCAAGGGCATGAGCGGGGACAACGAGGTCGTGAAGCTCGAGCTTTTGATGAAGCAGGCCGAGATCTCGCCCGAGGAGCGCTCCGTGGTGGGCGCGTCCCTGGTCAAGGCGGAGGTCACCGGCGGTCCGGCCGCGGCCATCGAACTGCCGGACGGACGCATAGTGACCGGGAAGACGTCGCCGCTGCTGGGCGCGTCGTCGGCGGCCCTGCTGAACGCGCTGAAGGTCCTGGCCGGGATCCCGGACAACGTCCAGCTGATCTCGCCGGAGGTCATCGAGCCGGTGCAGAACATGAAGATCGGCTACCTCGGGAACCACAATCCGCGCATGCACCTGGACGAGCTGCTGATCGTGCTGTCCATCTGCGCGGTCACGGATGAGAACGCGCGGCGGGCGCTCGAGGCCCTGCCCGGCCTGCGCCACTGCGAAGCGCATTCGACCGTGATCCTGTCCCAGATCGATATGGACGTGTTCAAAAAGCTCGGCATGAACATCACCTGTTCGCCCGTCTATCAGACGAAGAAGCTTTTCCACCGGTAAGGCCTGCCTTTTTCTTCATTTTTCACAGGATTTTGACGCGTTTTTCTTGCAATTTGCATAAAAACCCTGTAAAATAATTAGACAAGCTTACAGTATGCCGCGGCAGCAGCCTCTGCGGCCCCAGAAAACGGGAGAAAAAGCATGATTTCAAACCAGATCTTACAGACGACGCTCGAAGGGCTCAAGAGCATCACGCGGGTGGATCTGTCCATCTGCGATACCGAGGGCAAGGTGCTGGCCACCACGTTCCCGGACGCGGAAGAATACGAAGCGCAGGTCCTGGATTTCGTGGATTCGCCGGCGGACAGCCAGGTCCTCCAGGGCTACCAGTTCTTCAAGGTCTTCGACGAGCACCAGCTCGAATATGTCCTGCTGGCCCGCGGCAGCGGGGACGATGTCTATATGGTCGGCAAGATGGTCGTGTTCCAGGTCCAGAACCTGCTGGTCGCCTATAAGGAGCGCTTTGATAAGGACAACTTCATCAAGAACCTCCTGCTGGACAACCTGCTGCTCGTGGACATCTACAACCGCGCGAAGAAGCTCCACATCGACATCAACGTGCGCCGCGTCGTCTTCGTGATCGAGACCCGCACCGAGAACGATGTCAACGCCCTGAAGACCATCAAGACCCTCTACGCGACCAAGACCAAGGACTTCATCACGGCCGTGGATGAGAAGAACATCATCCTCGTGTGCGAGCTGCGTCCGGGCGAAACGTATGAAGACATGGATCAGACCGCGCGCGTGATCCTGGACATGCTCGGGACGGAAGCCATGAGCGGCGCCCACATCGCCTACGGCACCATCGTCGGGGAGATCAAGGAAGTCTCGCGTTCGTACAAGGAAGCGAAGATGGCCATGGACGTCGGCAAGATATTCTATTCGGAGCAGAACGTGGTCGCGTATAACCGCCTCGGCATCGGCCGCCTGATCTACCAGCTGCCCATGTCGCTGTGCCGGATGTTTATCAAGGAGATCTTCGACAACAAGAGCCCCGAGGAACTGGACGAGGAGACGCTGACTACCATCAACAAGTTCTTCGAGAATAACCTGAACGTTTCGGAGACGTCGCGCCAGCTCTACATCCACCGCAACACGCTCGTGTACCGGCTGGACAAGCTCCAGAAGAGCACCGGACTGGATCTGCGCGTCTTTGAGGACGCCATCACGTTCAAGATCGCGCTGATGGTCGTCAAATACATGAATTATATGGAGTCTCTCAGCAACTGAGGACCGTCTGCTGGGAAAAAACGGTAATGTCAGAGCAAAGTTTCGGATCTGCCCTTCAGGTCTGAAACTTTTGCTTTATGAAGGAGGAACGTCATGCAGCCCAAAAAGAGAGGATTCGGCGCCGGGCTCGGGATCGGCATCGCGCTCGGGATCGCGTGCGCCGGCGTGCTGCTGTGGATCGGGATCATCGCCATGCTCGGATCGGACGTGCGTCTGGTCTCGGGTTCGGGCGCAGGAGCCGGAAAGGGCGGGAGCACCTCGTCCGTGCTGTCCCGGGAAGAGGAAAAGAAGCTCGCGGAGCTGATGGAGCGGATCGATCAGGATTACCTGTATGAGGCGGACCGCGAGACGCTGATGGACGGCATCTACCACGGCCTGTACGACTCGCTCGGAGACCCGTACTCCACGTATTATTCCGCGGATGAATACGCGACGGTCATGGAGGAGAACGAGGGCAGCTACGTGGGCATCGGCGTGTCCATCTCGGAGGATCAGGACACCGGGTACCTGCGCGTGATGCGCGTGTTCCGCGGAAGCCCGGCCGAGGCGGCCGGCATCAAGGAGAGCGACCAGATCACCGGCGCGGACGACGTGGACTTCTACCAGATGGACATCAACCTCGCCGTGACCTATATGCGCGGCGTGGAGGGGACCGACGTGACGGTCCACTGGCTGCACGGGCAGGAGCCCATGGAAGCCACGGTCACGCGCCGGAAGATCGATAATGAGACCGTCACCTGGGAGATGCGCGAGGACGGCGTCGGCTACATCCTGCTGGCGGAATTCGATACGGTCTCCACGGGCCAGATCCGGGAGGCGCTCGCGGACCTGACCGCGCAGGGCATGAAGGGCCTGGTGCTGGACCTGCGGTCCAATCCGGGCGGCCTCGTGAACGTGGCCACGGACATCGCCGGCGAGTTCCTGCCCAGAGGCGTGATCACGACGCTGCGGGACAAGAACGGCAACGAGGAGACATATAAGGTCACGGACGATGAGCACTCGGATATCCCGCTGGTCGTGCTGATCAACGAGAACAGCGCGAGCGCCTCGGAGCTGCTGACCGGCGCGCTGATGGATTACGGCCGGGCCGTTTCGGTGGGAACGGTCAGCTTCGGCAAGGGCATCGTGCAGGAGGTCGTGGGCCTGGAGGACGGGTCCGGCATCCGGCTGACCATCGCGGATTATTATACGCCGAACGATTACAACATCCACGGCATCGGAATCACGCCGAATGTGCAGATCGAGGACGATCCGGATACCGACGCGGACGAGCAGTATGACCGGGCTGTGGAAGAGCTCAAAAAGCTGATCAAATAACGGAAATACGGGAAAAACGCGAAGCTGCGGGCAGACTTGCCCGCAGTTTCGTCATTATTACGGCAGACTCCGCGATTTTAGGGCTTTCATTCGTTAAAGTTTTTTCGATCATAA
>CACXFD010000190.1 GCA_902766845.1 uncultured Lachnospiraceae bacterium
CGGGCGTTATATCGTCCTGAAGTACATCATGAAAAAGGACCGCACCCGTGAAAACGCGGTGATGTACGGCATCGGGCACGGCGGGATCGAGATGCTGACGGTCCTTCTGCCGGCCATGATCCTCTATCTTGCCATCGCGGTGCTGTTTTCTCAGGGTGATACGGCGGCCGCGCTGAAGACCCTGAACATCACGGAAGAGACCGCGGCCGCCGCGCTTCCGTCCGTTCAGGCGGCTGCCGCATTTGATTACGCGATGATGGCCATGAACGTCATCGAGCGTGTGCTTGCGATGCTTCTCCATATCGGGCTTACGGTCATCGTCTGGTACGGTGTTGTAAACGGCAGGAAGATCTTCCTGCTGACGGCGATCCTTCTGCACATGCTGGCGGATACGTTCCCGGCCATGTACCAGAGAGGCCTTGTGCCGGTGTGGGCAGTCGAGGCATGGGCGGCTGTGTGGACTGCCGCAGCCGTGTTCATTGCGGTGAGGCTTTACGCAAAAGAGTAAGGACCGCCGACGCCGACGCATTCGCCAAAGCGGTCATCGGCCGGGATGGAGGAAGGAAAACCCCGGAGGAAAGAAATCCCTTTCCATGCAATGAAAAATGGGGTATAATCAGAAAAAAAGTTTTCAAAGGACGCCGGATGACCGTGACCGGCGCCGGGAGGCACAGCATGGAAAAGACACAGAAACAGATCATCCTGACCGGAGACCGGCCCACCGGGCGGCTCCATCTGGGCCATTACGTGGGATCCTTAAAGCGCCGCGTGGAGCTCCAGAACTCCGGGCAGTTCGATGAGATCAATATCCTGATCGCGGACGATCAGGCTCTGACCGACAACGCGGACAACCCCGGCAAGATCCGGGACAACATCATCAATGTCGTGCTGGACTACCTGTCCGTCGGCATCGATCCGGAAAAGACCACGATCTGTGTCCAGTCCGCCCTGCCGGCGCTGCACGCGCTGACGTTCTATTATATGAACCTCGTGACTACGGCGCGCGTGTCCCGCAATCCTACGGTCAAATCCGAGATCCAGCTGCGGGGCTTTGCCGACGAAGGCCTCCCCGTCGGATTTTTCGTCTATCCGATCTCGCAGGCCGCGGACATCACCGCGTTCAACGCGACCGTGGTGCCGGTCGGAGAGGACCAGCTCCCGATGATCGAGCAGACGCGCGAGATCGTGGAGAAGTTCAACAAGGTCTACGGGGAGACGCTGGTCCTGCCGAAGGCCATGATCCCGGAGAATGAGACGCAGCGCCGTCTGCCGGGTGTGGACGGGAAGGCCAAGATGAGCAAATCCCTCGGGAACTGTATCTATCTGTCGGACGATCCGAAGACCGTCAAAAAGCAGGTCAACGGGAAGATGTTCACGGATCCGACGCATCTGCGCATCGAGGATCCGGGCCATATCGAAGGAAACGTGGTGTTCACGTATCTGGACGCCCTGTGCACGGACGGCCACTTTGCCGAATACCTGCCGGCCTATGCCAATCTGGAGGAGATGAAGGACCATTACCGCCGCGGCGGCCTCGGAGACGGCGTCTGCAAGAAGTTCCTGATCCAGGTCCTGGAAGAGACACTGGCCCCGATCCGCGCCGAGCGCGCGAAATGGGCCGCGGATATCGATACGGTCTATGATATCCTGAAGGAAGGCACTCGCAAGGCCCGCGAGACCACGGACGCCACGCTGGCCCGCGTCCAGGAGGCCATGAGGATCGATTACTTTGCGGACCGCCGCATCATCGGCGAATGGGAAGAACTGCTTCGGAAGATCTGAGGAATAAACAGGGCGGGCTGACGGAAAGCCGGACGGCCGCGGGAGGACGGAGCGATGGCGGAGATCGTTCAGATCAATGAGAACAGCTGGCGGATCGAGGACAACGGCGTCCGGTTCTTCGTGCTGGCCGGATCGGAAAAGGCCCTGATGATCGATTCGGGCCGCGCCGTGCCGGACGCGCGCCGGATCGCCGGGACGCTGACGGACCGGCCGCTGATGCTCCTGAACACGCATGCGGATTCCGACCATATCTCCGGAAACGTAGGTTTTGAGCGGTTTTATATGAGTCCGGCGGAAGAAGAGGGATACCGCGCCCACGGCGGGACGGGGGAACTCATCCCGGTCCGGGAGGGCGATGTGATCGATCTCGGCGGACGTCCGCTCCGGATCATCGACAACCCCGGTCATACGCCCGGGAGCCTGGCGATCCTGGACCAAAACGCGCGCGTCCTGATCGGCGGAGACGCGGTCCAGGACGGCACGATCTACATGTTTACGAAGCGCCGGGACCTGAGCCGGTACGCGGAGAGTCTGAAGCGCATCATGACAGAATACGGCGGAAGTTTCGATACGGTCTGGCCGTCGCACGGAACGTTTCCTGTGGGGCAGGATCTGATTCCGCAGCTGATCTGGGGCGCGGGGCAGATCCTGAGCGGCCTCGTCAAGGGAGAGCAGATCACGCTTCACGGGAATCCCGTGCGGCTGATCCGGTTCCCGTTCGCGGGCTTCTATTGCGACCCTGTCCTGCCGCGCCGCGGCCGGTTTACGGGGGCCGTGGAGGAGGCGGCCGGTCAGCTTTCTGTCGCGGGAGAGGGAGAGTCCGCCGGCCATGCGGCCGGGCAGGAGCCGTCCCGGTTCCGCCCTCTGGCGCGCGTGCGGCAGCAGATCGGCGCGGAAGAATGCGTGCGGATCCTGAAAACGCAGCTGCGCGGCGTGCTGTCCGTGGCCGGGGATGACGGTTATCCGTACGGCGTCCCGCTGAACCATTATTACTGCGAGGAGGACGGAAAGCTGTATTTCCACAGCGGGCCGGCCGGCCATAAGGTCGACGCGATGCGCCGCCATGCGAAGGCATCGTTCTGCGTCTGGGATGACGGCGAGCGCGAGGAAGGCGGCTGGGCGCTGCAGTTCCGGAGCGTCATCGTCTTCGGACGCATCGAGTTCGTGGAAGACCGGGAGAAGGTCTATGAGATCGCGCGTCGGCTGAGCCGGAAGTTCACGCAGGACGAGTCCTATATCGAGCATGAGATCGCTCATTCCGGCCCGCGTACGCTTTTGTTCGCGCTGGTGCCGGAACACATGACCGGAAAGCTTGTCCGGGAGAAATAGGAGGGCGCAGGCAGAGTGCCCGAAAAAGGCCCCGAAAAACGGAAAAAGGTGAGCAGGCTGGCAGTTGACACTGTCTGCCTGCTCACGTATAATAGAGAAAATATACCGCCGGCAGACAGCAGAGGGAGACAGGAAGCATGGAAAAGATCCGCATGACCACACCGCTCGTGGAGATGGACGGGGATGAGATGACGCGGATCCTCTGGCAGAAGATCAAGGACCAGCTGATTCTTCCGTTCGTGGATCTGAAAACGGAGTATTATGACCTGGGCCTTTCCTGCCGTGAGCAGACGAAGGACCGGATCACCGTAGACGCGGCACAGGCCACGCGCCGGCTCGGCGTCGCGGTCAAGTGCGCGACCATCACCCCGAACGCGGACCGCGTGAAGGAGTACGGCCTGTCGCAGATGTGGAAGAGCCCGAACGGCACCATCCGCGCCATCCTGGACGGCACGGTCTTCCGCAGCCCCATCCTGGTGCCCGGTATCGAGCCCTATGTAAAGAACTGGAAGCGCCCGATCACGATCGCCCGACATGCCTACGGGGACGTATACAAGGCGGTAGAGATGAAGATCCCCGGCCCCGGAAAGGCGGAGCTCGTCTTTACGGCGGAGGACGGCACGCAGACGCGGGAAGTCATCCATACCTTCGACGGCCCCGGCGTGCTGCAGGGGATGCACAACCTGTCCCGGTCCATCGAAAGCTTCGCGCGCAGCTGCTTCTCGTTCGCGCTGGACGCAGGGCAGGACCTGTGGTTCGCGGCCAAGGACACCATCTCCAAACAGTATGACCATACCTTCAAGGATATCTTTCAGGAGATCTACGACGCGGAATACAAGGCCCGCTTCGAGGAGGCCGGCATCCGCTATTTCTATACGCTGATCGATGACGTGGTCGCCCGCGTGATCAAGTCCGAGGGCGGTTTCATCTGGGCCTGCAAGAATTACGACGGGGATGTGATGAGCGACATGGTCTCTTCCGCTTGCGGATCCCTGGCCATCATGACCTCGGTCCTGGTATCGCCGGACGGAACCTATGAA
>CACXFD010000191.1 GCA_902766845.1 uncultured Lachnospiraceae bacterium
AAGGGCGTGTTCTCCGGCGGCGACAGCCTGCCGCCCGAGCTGAAGAAGCGCTTTGACGCCTTCCTGAAAGCCCACGGCGCGAAGATCGAGGTCCGCGAGGGCTACGGCACCACCGAGACCGTGACGGCCTGCTGCCTGACCCCGCCGACCATGTTCAAGGAGGGCTCGATCGGCGTGCCGTTCCCGGATACGTACATCAAGATCGTGGAGCCCGGGACCGAGCATGAGATGCCGTACGGCGAGGAGGGCGAGATCCTGCTGGCCGGTCCGACCGTCATGAAGGAGTACATGAACCATCCGGACGAGACCGCGAAGACCCTCGTGCATCACGCGGACGGCCTGACCTGGGTCTGCACCGGAGACCTGGGGACCATGGACGAGGAGGGCTTCATCTACTTCCGCGGCCGCGCGAAGCGCATGATCATCTCCTCCGGCTATAACATCTATCCGGGCCAGATCGAGAACATCCTGGACGCCCACGACAAAGTCCAGATGAGTTGCGTGATCGGCGTGCCGGATCCGTACAAGATGCAGAAGGTCAAGGCCTTCGTGAAGCTGGCCGCGGGCGTTCCGTCCAATGAGGAGACCCGGCAGGAGCTGATGGATTACTGCCGCCGTCACATCGCGAAATACGCGATGCCGTACGATATCGAGTTCCGTGAGGACATGCCCAAGACGCTGGTCGGCAAGGTGGCCTACCGTGTGCTCGAGGAAGAGGAGATGGCCAAGATCAAGGCCGCGGCCGAAGAGGCCGACGTGATCGGCCGGTAACGGACGATCGGCGCAGGCAGCCGAAGGCTGCCGCAGGCTGCTCGGTGCGGCGATGGGCCGGAACGTGAAAGAATCAAAAACTCTCTCCCGCCAAAAGCGGGAGAGAGTTTTTTTGACGGCGCCGGACGGCTGCGCGGTGAGACCGCTGCCGCATGCCGGGCGCCGGACGGCTTGCGGCGTTACAGCCGGTATACCGCGATCGTGCTGAGCACGTAGAACAGCACCATGCCGCCCATGATCAGGGCCTGCTTGAGCCGGTGCTCGGTCAGGATCCCGACGAATTCGCGCACGGCCGCGTTGGGCCAGAAATACCATTTCGTATGCGCCCCGATGCCGACCGCGCGCATGTGGACGCGCCGCGCCATCAGGCCGCTCCGGAACACGTGATAATTGGTCGTCGCGAAGGCGATCTTCGGCGCCCGGTCCTCGGGGCCCATCTGCGAGGGCTTCTTGAAATCGGCCCGCCGGCCGGCCGCTTCCTCGGCTTTTCGAATCACCTCGCGCGAATACAGCATGTTCTCATAGGTGCTCGTGGACCGGTCCTCCTGCAGGATCCGCTCCGCGGGCACGCCCTTTTCGAGCAGGTAGGCGGTCATCGACGCGCTCTCGGAGATCACCTCGCGGGGGCCCTGCCCGCCCGACGTCACAAAGACCGGCGCTTTTCCGGTGGCGGCCTCCTGTTCGCGCGCAAAGCGCAGCGCACGGTCGATCCGGCCGGCCAGCAGCGGCGTCGGCGTGCCGTCTTTGCGAAGGCCACAGCCGAGGATGATCAGGTAATCCTTATCCATGTCCGGACGGTACCGCACCGCGAGGAGATTCGAGATGATGGTCCCGATCAGCATGCATTCAAAGTACAGGTAGAACGTGGTGGCGATGTTGACCAGCAGATCATGGATCATGACCTCGTTCTGCGAGCCGGTCGCGTAGTAATCCAGGGCGTACAGCACCAGGATCCCGCCGACCAGCAGGAGCGCGAGCACGATCCCGAGCACGTTCACGAGCCGTTTCCCCTCATGCCGGATCAGCGAGACGTTCGAAATAAAGAGCGCCGCAGAGAAGACGAAGATGAACGGCGAGGTCAGGAACAGGAAATTCATCCCTGTGGAAGACAGGCTGAGGTACGGGCCGAACCATTCGGCCTCGGACGGCAGGTCGGCGGCCTGCAGGGAGCGGAACTGAAGGATCATCAGGATCAGCGCGCTCAGGAAAAACAGCGAGAATCCCGAATAGTAGATCGTGTTGTAGGAATACGGGTTATAACGTACCTGAAGCACGAAGGCGCGCGCCAGCAGTACGACAGCCGCGGCCAGGAACAGGCAGAACGGGAGCAGGACCAGATGGACATCACTGCGGCGGATCATCAGGATGGCCGCCGCGGCCAGCGTGATCACGGCCAGGACCGCCAGGCTCCAGACCTTGGGCTTTTTTTCGAGCGTGTCAAAACGAAGCATGGGGACCTCCG
>CACXFD010000192.1 GCA_902766845.1 uncultured Lachnospiraceae bacterium
ACGCCCGCATCTGCAAGGACGGGCCGGTCTTTGCGGCAGAGGAGGTCATCCTGTGAGACAGCCGGATCTGAGCATCACATTCTGCGGCGTCCCGTGGAAGAACCCGGTGACGACCTGCTCCGGCACCTTCGGGTCCGGGATGGAATACGGAGACTATACGGACCTGTCGGCGCTCGGCGCGGTCACCACGAAAGGCGTGGCGCCGGTGCCGTGGGCCGGCAACCCGACGCCGCGCGTGGCGGAGACGCCGGCCGGCATGCTGAACGCGATCGGCCTGCAGAACCCCGGGATCGAGGTGTTCTGCGAGCGGGATCTTCCGTTCCTTTCGCAGTTCGACACACGGATCATCGTGAATGTCTGCGGTCACACCGCGGAGGAATACGAAGCCGTCGCGGAGCGCCTCGCGCAGGAGCCTGTGGACCTGCTGGAGATCAACATCTCGTGTCCCAACGTCCGGAGCGGCGGCATCGCCTTCGGGACGGATCCGAAGGCCGTGGAGCAGATCACGCGGCGCGTGAAGGAGAAAGCGCGCCAGCCCGTGATCATGAAGCTGTCCCCGAACGTAACGGATATCGCGGAGATGGCCCGCGCCGCGGAGAGCGGCGGAGCCGACGCGGTCTCGCTGATCAATACGCTGACCGGCATGAAGATCGATGTGGAGCGGCGCGCGTTCGCGCTCGCGAACCGCACGGGCGGGCTGTCCGGCCCGGCCATCCACCCGGTCGCGGTGCGCATGGTCTGGCAGGCCGCGCAGGCCGTCCGGATCCCGATCCTCGGCATGGGCGGGGTGCAGACCGCGCAGGACGCGCTCGAGCTGATCCTGGCCGGGGCATCGGCCGTGGCCGTCGGAACGGCCACGTTTGCGGATCCGCAGACCGCGCAGCACGTGATCGACGGGATCCGCGACTATATGGAACGGCATCAGGTCGAACGGATCGCAGACCTGGTCGGCGCGGTGCGCTGACCGGACAGGCAGGCGGCGCCGCACCCGCGCGGACCGGACATGCGTGTCCGGCCGGGCGTTATAAGGCAGGAAAGGAGACATCGCATGGAACGCTACAAAGAGGAATTCATCGAATTCATGGTCGAGAGCGGCGTGCTCCGCTTCGGCGAGTTCACGCTCAAGAGCGGCCGCAAATCCCCGTTCTTCATGAACGCGGGCCTGTACGTGACGGGAAGCCAGCTGCGGCGCCTCGGCGCGTTCTACGCGCGGGCCATCGAGCACACGTACGGACTGGATTTCGACGTGCTGTTCGGGCCGGCTTACAAGGGCATCCCGCTCAGCGTCGCCGCGTCGATGGCGATCAGCGAGCTCTATCAGAAGGAGGTCCGCTATACCTCCAACCGCAAGGAAGAAAAGGATCACGGCGACAGCGGCATCCTGCTCGGCAGTCCGCTGCATGACGGCGACCGCGTCGTGATCATCGAGGACGTGACCACCTCGGGCAAGAGCATCGAGGAGACGTATCCGATCCTGCGCGCGCAGGCGGATGTGGAGGTCAGGGGGCTCATGGTGTCGCTGAACCGCTGCGAGCGCGGGCGCACCGAAAAGAGCGCGATGCAGGAGATCACCGAGACCTATGGCTTCCCGGCGTCGGCCATCGTGTCGATGGACGAGGCCGTGGAGTACCTGTACGGCCGGAGCATCGGCGGGAAGGTCCTGATCGGAGAAAAGGAAAAACAGGCGATCGACGCGTACTATGAGCAGTACGGAGCCGCACGCTGAGGATACAGGGGCTTACGAGGCCTGAAACAGGAGAGCGGGACGGAGACCGGCCCGCATCGGACGGCCGGCGGGGCCGGCGCGGTCCGGAAAGGCAGGATGAGCATGGAAAAGATCTATAAGAGCATGAAAGTGAGCGGGGCCGCGTCCATCGCGATCGGGGTCGTGACCCTCGTGATCGGCGTGGCGGCGGGGGTGCTGAACATCGTCGTCGGAGCCGTTCTGCTGAAGAACAAGTCAGACATCACGTTCTGAGACGGCTATGGCGGAAGAGAAGAAAACAGCCGAACGGCCGCTCTCGTCCGAGCTGGAGCAGGAACTGGAACGGGAGATCGAGACCGATGAGCGGATCCGCGATCTCGCGGACATCCTCGGGGACCGCGTCACGCAGATCGAGCAGACGGAGCCGAAGGAGGAGCGGGATCCGGAGGCGATTCTGAGGGATCCGCGCTTCGCGGCCGGCAGGGAGACGTTTTCCGACCGCGTGGCGGCCTGGGACGGGAAGAACGCGCTCGTGAGCCTGATCGCGGCCGCACTGTCCCTGCTGCTTCTGGCCGGCAGCTTCGTCCGGACGCTGATGACGCACGGACAGGTCGGGAGCGCCTTCGGCGCGGTGCCTGTGATCGGGGCGCTGGCCGCGCTGTACGCGGTCGTTTTCGGCGCCGTGTCGGTCCACCGGAAGGAAAGAAGGATGAAGGCCGGCATCGCCGGCTTCGCGTCCGGAGTCGTCTTTTTCGCGGCGTACGCGGCCGTGTTCGCAGCCGGCGTATAAAAGCGGACCGCCGCTCGGCCGGATACCGGCGGGCTTCAAAAGCCCCGGGGCCGGCAGCGGCTTTGACCCGGAACACAGACCGGCACAGCCCCCTTCCGGGGCGCGGGCCGGAACGATCCAAGAAAGGACAGAAGGATGGCAAAACGAGTCAGTATCGTGATGGGAAGCGATTCCGACCTGCCGGTCATGGAAAAAGCGGCCGGGATCCTGCAGGAGTTCGGGATCGGCTATGAGATGCGGGTCCTTTCCGCTCACCGCACGCCTGAAGAGACGTCCGAGTACGCGCGCACCGCGGCCGGACGCGGCTTTGCGGTGATCATCGCGGGAGCCGGCATGTCGGCGGCCCTGCCGGGCGTCGTGGCGGCGCAGACCGAGCTGCCGGTCATCGGCGTGCCGGTCTACGGACAGAAGCTGGGGGGCGTGGACGCGCTCTATGCGATCGCGCAGATGCCGCCGGGCGTGCCGGTCGCGTCGGTCGGGATCGACGCCGCGGTGAACGCGGCCCTGCTGGCCGTGCGGATCCTCGCGCTGTCGGATCCGGAGCTGGTCAAAAAGCTGGAGGCGTACCGTGACAGCGCGCGGGAGAAAGTCCTGAATAAGGACCGGATGATGCAGGAAAAGGCAGCGGAATAAGGCCGGAACAGGTCAGAGGAGGTTTCATGGATTACAGGAGTGCCGGAGTCGATATCGAGGCGGGGTACCGTTCGGTCGAACTCATGAAGGAACATGTGCGCCGGACCATGCGTCCGGAGGTCCTCGGAGGCCTCGGAGGCTTTTCCGGGGCATTCTCGCTCGCGAAGATCAAAGAGATGAAAGACCCGGTCCTGCTGTCCGGCACGGACGGCGTCGGGACCAAGCTCCAGCTCGCGTTCCTGATGGACCGCCATGACACGATCGGCATCGACTGCGTGGCGATGTGCGTGAACGACGTGATCTGTGCGGGCGGCGAGCCGCTGTTCTTCCTGGACTATATCGCCTGCGGAAAGAACGTGCCCGAGAAGATCGCGCAGATCGTGAGCGGTGTGGCCGAGGGCTGCCGGCAGGCCGGCGCGGCCCTGATCGGCGGAGAGACCGCGGAGCATCCGGGCCTGATGCCGGAAGAAGAATACGACCTGGCCGGCTTTGCGGTCGGCGTGGCGGAGAAGGACCGGATGATCACCGGCGAGACCATCGCGGACGGCGATACGCTGATCGGCATCGCCTCGAGCGGCGTCCATTCGAACGGGTTCTCGCTCGTGCGCAAGGTCTTCCCGATGACGCGGGAAGCGCTGGACACCTATGAAGAGTCGCTCGGCGAGACGCTCGGCGAGGCCCTGCTGCGGCCTACGCGGATCTACGTGAAGGCCCTGCAGGCCGTCATGGAGTCCGGCATCGTGATCAAGGGCTGCAGTCATATCACGGGCGGCGGCTTCTATGAAAACATCCCGCGGATGCTCCCGGACGGCATGCGCGCGTACGTGAAGAAGGACAGCTATCCGGTCCCGCCGATCTTCGGGCTCCTCGCGGAGCGCGGACAGATCGCGGAGCCGATGATGTACAACACCTACAACATGGGCCTGGGCATGGTCCTGTGCGTGGCGCCGGAACAGGCCCAGGATGCGCTGGCCGCCCTGGAAGCGGCCGGCGAGAAGGCCTGGATCGTGGGCTCCGTGCAGGCCGGAGAGAAAGGCGTGACCGTATGCTGAGAGTCGTCGTGCTGGTCTCCGGAGGCGGGACCAACCTGCAGGCGCTGATCGACGGCGTGCAGAGCGGGCGGATCGAAGACGCGCAGATCGTCGGCGTGATCTCGAACAACGCGGGCGCGTTTGCGCTCGAGCGGGCCCGCCGGGCCGGGATCCCGGGCTTTTGCGTTTCTCCGAAGGAATACGCGGAGCGGGCGGAGTTTCACCGGGCCCTGCTCGAAAAACTGGCCGGACTGGAACCGGACCTGATCGTGCTGGCGGGCTTCCTGGTCAACATCCCGCCCGAGATGGTGCAGACCTACCGCGGGCGGATCATCAACATCCATCCGTCGCTGATCCCGTCGTTCTGCGGCAAGGGCTATTACGGGCTGAAGGTCCATGAGGCGGCGCTCGCGCGCGGCGTCAAGGTGACCGGCGCCACGGTCCACGTGGTGGACGAGGGAACGGACACCGGCCGGATCCTGCTGCAGAAGGCCGTGGAGGTGAAAGAGGGCGATACGCCCGAGATCCTGCAGCGGCGCGTGATGGAAGAGGCGGAGTGGCAGATCCTGCCCGAAGCCGTGGCCCGCATTGCGAAAGGAGAGCTGTTATGAAGATACTGATCGTCGGAAGCGGCGGACGGGAACATACGCTGGCCTGGAAGATCGCGCAGAGCCCGCGCGTCACGAAGATCTACTGCGCGCCCGGCAACGCTGGAATCGCGCAGATCGCCGAGTGCGTGGCCATCAAGCCCATGGAGTTCGATAAGCTGACCGCATTCGCGAAGGAAAAGCAGATCGACCTGACTGTGGTCGGCATGGACGACCCGTTGGTCGGAGGCATCGTGGACGCGTTCGAGGCGGAAGGCCTGCGCGTGTTCGGACCGCGGAAGAACGCGGCCATCATCGAAGGCTCCAAGGCGTTTTCCAAAGACCTGATGAAGAAATACGGGATCCCGACCGCGGCCTATGAGACGTTCACGGACGCGGAGAGCGCGCTCGCGTATCTGCGCGGGGGCGTGAAGTTCCCGATCGTTTTAAAGGCGGACGGTCTGGCCCTCGGCAAGGGCGTCCTGATCTGCAAAGACCTGCCGGAGGCCGAGGCGGGCGTCGACGAACTGATGCGCGAGAAGCGGTTCGGCGCGGCCGGCGATACGATCGTGATCGAAGAGTTCATGACCGGCCGCGAGGTCAGCGTGCTGTCCTTCGTGGACGGAAAGACCCTGCGTGTGATGACGAGCGCGCAGGACCACAAGCGTGCGAAGGACGGAGATCGGGGCCTCAATACCGGCGGCATGGGCACGTTCTCTCCGAGCCCGTTCTTTACCAAAGAGATCGAAGAGGAGTGCATGCGGACCATTTTCCGGCCCACCGTGGAGGCCATGGCAGCCGAAGGGCGTCCGTTTGCCGGCGTCCTGTTCTTCGGGCTCATGCTGACCGCGGACGGGCCCAAGGTGCTGGAATATAACGCGCGCTTCGGCGATCCGGAGACACAGGTCGTGCTGCCGCGCATGAAGAACGATATCGTGGACGTCTTTGAGGCCTGCGTCGACGGGACGCTGGACCGCATCGAACTGGCTTTTGAGGATAATGCCGCGGTCTGCGTGGTGCTCGCGTCGGACGGCTATCCCGAGCACTATGAGAAGGGGCTTCCGATCAGCGGTCTGGAAAGCTTCGAAGGCGACCCCTCGCATTTCGTGTTCCACGCCGGAACGGCTGTTGACGCGGAGGGCCGAATCGTGACGAACGGCGGCCGCGTGCTCGGCGTGACGGCGCTCGGCGCGGATCTTCATGAGGCGCGCCGGGAAGCGTACGCGGCCACCGAGCGGATCTCGTTCGCGAACAAGTACATGCGCCATGATATCGGAAAGGCTATCGACGAGGCATGAGCGGGGCAGATTGCGGCATGGCCGGGGCACCGAACGGCGCGGCCGGGGCGGCCGGCGTCTTGACCGGTCCGGACTTTGCCGGACAGATCGAGACCGGGATCCGGAAGAAATATCACGATTCCCTGTTCTCACCGTTCGCGATCGCGTGCCGGGATTATGAACTGTTGTCCCCGGGAGACCGTGTGGCGGTCTGCATCTCGGGCGGAAAGGATTCGATGCTGATGGCGAAGCTCTTCCAGGAGCTTCGCCGTCATCATAAATTCGACTTCGACCTGACGTTCCTGGTCATGGATCCGGGCTACAGCGCGGCCAACCGCGCGCAGATCGAAAAGAACGCGGCGCTCCTGGACGTGCCGGTGCAGATCTTCGAATCGGAGATCTTCGACGCGGTGGATACCGTCGTCAAGAACCCCTGCTACCTGTGCGCGCGCATGCGCCGCGGCCATCTGTACGCGAAGGCGAAGGAGCTCGGCTGCAACAAGATCGCGCTGGGCCATCATTATGACGACGTGATCGAGACGATCCTGATGGGCATGCTCTACGGCGGACAGGTCCAGACCATGATGCCGAAGATCGTCAGCACCAACTTTCCGGGCATGGAGCTGATCCGGCCCATGTATTACATCCGCGAGGCGGACATCTGCCGCTGGCGGGACGATAACGGCCTCGTCTTCCTGCAGTGCGCCTGCCACTTCACCGAGGCGAACGCGTCGGCGCTGGAGAACGGGGAACCGGCCCCGTCCAAGCGCCAGGAGGTCAAGCATCTGATCGCGGAGCTGTCCAAGACCAACCCGCATGTGGCGGCCAACATCTTCCGAAGCGTCGAGAACGTGAACCTGTCGACCGTCATCGCCTATAAGGCGGGCGGGCAGAAGCACCATTTTCTCGAGTGGTACGGACGGGAAGGCGCGGCGCCGGCCGGCCGGGAGCCGGAGAAGGCAGAAGGCGGCGCTTTCGGAGCCGCGCCCGTAGAGGGCGGGACGGATGCCCGCGACGGTTCTGCAGAAGAAACAAAAGAATCAAAGGTGAAATCCGAAAAATAATTAAGTGAA
>CACXFD010000193.1 GCA_902766845.1 uncultured Lachnospiraceae bacterium
ACCGGCATCGACATCATGGAGCGGCTGACGCGCGAGTTCCGCGCGTTCTGGCCGGATTTCGAGGGCTTCATCGGCGTCTATTACGACGGCGTCTTCACGAATTACAAAGACAAGGGCCTGACCGGCATCCAGATCGCGGACGTGGACTTTTTATGGCGCGGCGGCATCATTGCCCCGGGCTTCCGGCGCCGCACGCTGCAGGCCTGCTATCCGCTGTATGAGAAATGCACGATCTATGACGGCGGCGCGCGCCGCTATGAGATCTCCGACCACATCCGCGAAGTGGAAGAGTACTGGCAGGATATGCTGGAGCGGGCGGACCGCATCGATTTCGATGAATTCACCGCGGAAAAGCTCGGATATCCGCTGGACACCGGCTTTGAGGACTGGGTCGTGTACAACCATTACCAGGACCTGCCGGAAGCGGAGGCACGGGAGCTCTACGGCATCGAGCAGGCGTTCCTGGCCCGCGTGAAGGAAGAAGACCTGAACGTGGAGAAGCTCGCGAAAAAGCGGCTCGCGGAGTTCGGCGAGGCACTGAAGAAGTATAAGGTCTGAGCCGGCCGTTAAAAAAGAACAGTAAAAAATTCATATATCCGGGAGGGACCCGGAGAAAGAGGAAGAGTATGAGCAGCAAAGAAAACACGAAACCGGTCGATGTCGACTTTGCGGAGGAGGCCGTACCGCAGAGCCAGCGCCGCAGCTTCCTGACCATGTTCATGATCATGCTGGGATTTACGTTCTTCTCGGCATCGATGTGGACCGGCCAGTCCATGGCGGAAGGCCTGGACTTCGGAGGCTTCATGGGCGCTCTGATCCTCGGCGGCGTCATCCTGTCCGTCTATACCGGCCTGCTGGCCTATGTATCGTCCAAAACGGGCCTGTCCATGGACCTGCTGGCGCGCAAGGCCTTCGGTAAGAAGGGCTCCTATCTGTCGTCGGCCATGATCAGCTTCACACAGATCGGCTGGTTCGGCGTCGGCGTCGCGATGTTCGCGATCCCGGTCGCGCAGCAGCTGCTCGGAGGCAACGTGGTCTGGCAGTACGTGCTCGTGGCCATCGCCGGCATCCTGATGACCTCTTCCGCGTACTTCGGCATCAAGTCCCTGACCATCGTCAGCTATGTGGCCGTTCCGCTGGTCGCCGTGCTCGGCACCGTGGCCATGATCCTGGCCGTGCAGCGCGGCGACGGCACCTTCATCGAGAACTTCGCGAAGTCCAGCGGCGGCCTGACCGTGATCGGCGGAGCCGGCCTCGTGATGGGCTCCTTCGTGTCGGGCGGCACGGCCACCCCGAACTTTGCCCGCTTCGCGAAGAATACGCGTGACGGCGTGCTGACCACGGTCATCGCGTTCCTGATCGGCAACTCCCTGATGTTCTTCTTCGGCGCCGTGTCCTACATCTACGTGGGCGGCAACGATATCTTCGAAGTCATGCTGAACCTGGGCCTGTTCTACGCGGCCGTGATCGTGCTGGGCCTGAACATCTGGACCACCAACGACAACGCCCTGTACTCCGCGGGCCTGGGCCTTGCGAACATCTTCCACCAGAAGAAAAAGCCGATGGTCCTGCTGTCCGGCGTGATCGGCACCGTGACGGCCATCTGGCTGTACTGGAACTTCGTGTCCTGGCTGAACATCCTGAACTGCACGCTGCCGCCCGTGGGCATCATCCTGGTGCTCGGCTACTTCCTGAACCGCAAGGATTATGATAAGGTGGGCGGAGAGAAGGAAGTGGACTGGTTCGCGGTGATCGGCGTGATCGCCGGCGCGGCCGTGGCCAATCTCCTGCACTGGGGCGTGGCCTCCATCAACGGCATGGCCGTGGCGGCCGTGATCTACCTGATCGGCCAGAAGGTGCAGAAGCACTGAGACGGCACGGAAAACCGATCTCGTAAATGAGCAGATCCCTCCCGGTACGGGCACTGACCCGTGCGGGAGGGATCTTTTTTGCTTCAGCGATTCCTTCGTGTGCAGATGTGTGCTGAGCCTGCGGAAATTCACTCAAAGTATTTCAGTTCACACTCCGGCGTGCCGATCTTTGCCTTTTCCAGATAACACACGGGTGTGTCATAGATGCAGCCGAAGAAGCCCTCAAAGAACAGCAGGTAATCGTCGGTTATGGCATATAGATACAGGCTCTTATCTTCCGGAAGCGGGATCACCTGTACCACGTTCAGATCTTTATCCCGAACAGTCAGCTCTCCGCCGGGCTCACGGGTCCTCAGTTCCGTGCCCTGCTGGATGCGGCCCAGCGGGCCGGAGTAGTAATAGGTCTCGTCAAAAAAGATCCGCTCCGTTTCCGGATCCACAAACCAGTCGGCCAGCTTCTGCTTCTCTCCGGAGGAAAGGTCCAGCTGATAGACGCCGTCCCCGGCGACAGCCTCCAGGAAATGACCGGTTTCATCCATATTCATGGCATACACGTCAAGAAGAGATCTCGTTTCATCCAGAGGAACGACAGGAGACGCAGGGACATACAGCTGAGTGCCCCCTTCGCCGGAATAGGCTGAAAACAGAATCCGATCCCGGCAGGATACAGCGAAAAGCCCTTCGTCTTTTGGCAGATCCAGTATCTTCTGTGTGTCTTTTCCCGTAAAAGGAACAAGGTAGGCTGCGTTTCCGGGACTCTCTGCAGAATCGTCTTCAAACCGGAGAAAGGCGCACCCGTGCTGTAAAGTAAAACCCCATCCGCAGGGGCCGGAATGGTCAGGTAAGAGGTTTTTGCAAAAAGAGTGGTTTTCTCCCGTCAGATCCATACGAAAGATCATTTCATTTTCCACATAATAGATATGGTTTTCGTAAAGACTGATCTGTCCCGCATCCCCGGCAAAAGAATTGCAGTCAGGACTGTTATGCAGACAATCCGGTTTGTCACAGAGTGGGATCCAGGGACCCATCGTATCTTTGTCCGTGTAGTAAACATAATTTGTTGAGGAATGTCCGCTTTCCTTTCGTACGACGACATAGAGTCCCTGCTGCGTCTCCACCATCCCGTTGATTCGGCGGGCGGTCAACCGGAAACCTTCATAGGCGCTGTTATCGGCCTCTGCCG
>CACXFD010000194.1 GCA_902766845.1 uncultured Lachnospiraceae bacterium
CGGCCGCAGTCCGGGCATTTGCTGTCGACCAGCTGGCTCTCCGTCCAGAAAGATTCACAGTGCGTGCAGTACCAGCCCTCATAGGCTCCCTTGTAGATATCGCCCTGCTCATAGAGCTTCCTGAAGATCTTCTGGACTTCCCTTTCATGATAATCATCCGTGGTGCGGATGAACTTGTCATAGGACGTGTTCATCAGGTCCCAGATGCGCTGGATCTCCGCGGAGGTCTTATCCACGTATTCCTTGGGCGACATGCCGGCCGCGGTGGCTTTTTCTTCGATCTTCTGACCGTGCTCGTCCGTTCCGGTCTGGAAGAAGACGTCATAGCCCTGCAGGCGCTTATAGCGCGCGATGGCGTCCGCCAGCACGATCTCATACGTGTTGCCGATGTGCGGCTTGGCCGACGCGTATGCGATGGCCGTGGTCAGATAATAAGGCTTTTTTTCCATGGTTGATGCTCCTTTGCAGCCCGCGCGGATGGGCGAGGGCATATTCGGCTATTATCTTACCCGAATCCGCCGGAAAACGCAAGGGAAAGGCGAAGAAAGAGAACGGAAGAAGCGAGTGAGTCCGCCGGATTGGCTTTTCGTCCAAAATCGGGTATAATCAGACGAAAGAGACACCGGTTGGATGAAAAAACAATCCCATGGAGAGAGTTTCATCATGACGATCAAATTATATGATACCGACCCGTATCAGACGTCGTTTACAGCGCACGTTCTGGACGTGCGGGAGGGCAAGAGGGGCCTCGAAGTGCGGCTGGACCGGACCGCGTTCTATCCCGAGGGCGGCGGCCAGCCGTGGGACACCGGGACGCTGGAGGGCGGCGCGGCCGCGGGAGAGGCTGCGCCCGGCGCCGTCTGGACCGTGACCGAGGTCCATGAACGGGACGGCGAGATCTGGCACAGCCTGGCCCCGGCGCCGCAGGCGCCGGTCCCGGGCATGACCGTGACCGGCCGGATCGACTGGGCGCGGCGCTTTGACCACATGCAGCAGCATTCGGGCGAGCACATCGTCAGCGGGCTGATCTGCGCGCGCTTTGGCTGCGACAACGTGGGCTTTCATCTGGGCCGCGAGGTGGTGGAGATCGACTTCAACGCCCAGATCACGCCCGAGCAGCTCCGGGAGATCCAGGACGCGGCCAACCGGTATATCTGGGAGGACCACGCGCTCGAGGTGCTGCACCCGTCGGCGGAGGAGCTTGCGCGGCTGGAGTACCGCAGCAAAAAGGAACTGACCGGGGACGTGCGCATCACGCGCTGGCCCGGCGCGGACACCTGCGCCTGCTGCGGCACACACGTGCGGCGGTCGGGCGAGATCGGCCTCGTGTGGCTGCTGTCCGTGATGAAGAACAAGGGAGGCGTGCGCATCGAGATGCTGGCCGGCGGGCGCGCATTCGCGTACGCGCAGCGCCTCAAGGAGCAGAACGATACGGTCATGCACCGGCTGTCCGCCAAGCCGCTGGAGACCGGCGCGGCCGTGGAGCGGCTCTGGGCCGAAGCCGAGGCCCTGAAGGCGGAGAAGATCCGCGCGCAGCAGCAGCGCGTGCGGGAACTGCTGGAGGCCTGCGCGGGCGGGGGAGACGTGCTCCTTCTGGAGCCGGAGCTCTCCGCGGACAGCGCGCGCCATCTGGCCGACGGCCTCGCGAAGACCTGCACCGGGACCTGCGCGGTCTTCTTCGGAAAGACTGATGATCCAGACGGTGAGGTCTGGCGCTATATCATCGCGCGGGAGAACGGAGACCTGCGCGCGTTCGGAAAGGCCCTGAACGGGGCGCTGGACGGCCGCGGAGGCGGACGCGCGAACTTCCTGCAGGGATCGGTCCGCGCGGACGAGGCGGCCATCCGCGCGTTCTGGGAGGCGCAGGCATGAGATCCGAGACCTTTGACTTCCCCCGCGCGGGCGGGGAGATCCAGCGCATCCAGTGCGTGCAGTGGGACAGCTGGGAAGACCTTGACTTTGTGCGTCCGGAGCCGGAGCCGCGCGGGTTTGAAGAACTGTGCGGCCTGTACCGGAACCACTTCGTGAAGCCGTATCCGTGGATCTTCGGGCAGATGATCCTGTTTCAGCTGCCGCCCCGGGCGCGCCGGCAGGGCGATTATACGTCCAAGGCGCTGGGACGTTTCTGCGACTCGCTGGCCGGCTGCGCGCAGATCCTGCGCACCGGCGTGACCGTGAAGGGCGGCCAGCCGGTGTTCCACAACAGCCGTGCCAAAGACCTGTACCTGCGGCTCGCGCAGGACGGGTGCCTGCAGCTGGTCTGCGGGAAGGCGCCGTACACCAAAGTGATCCCGTTCGGCGGCCTGCCCGGCAAGCTTTCAGGATGCGCGGCAGGAGAGGCAGGCACACAGGCCGCGGAGCCCGGGACGTCGGCATGCGCGGCAGGAGAGGCCGCGCCGGAGCTCGTGTCAAGCGCCGGGTTCTTTCTGATGGACTGCTTTGACATCGCCACGCCGTACGATGCGGTGGGCACGCCGTTTGGTCTGGCCGTGCAAAACGGACAGGTGCTGCGGCCCCCGCTCTTCGGGCGCGAGGCGCTGATCGTGAGGCGGACGGAAGCAGACAGGATCCGGCCGGCCGGCAAGGAAGACGGGGTGCCGGAAGCGGACCATGCCGCGCAGCTGCGGTGGTCCGTCACCGTGGAGACGCCGGCTCTGGAAGATCTGGAGATCGAGACCTGCGGCCGGACCTTTGTGCCGGGCGTGAACGCCCGGATCTTCAGCCGCCCCGCGTACGCGAAGACGCCGCGCGGGAGCGGGACCGATATCGTGATCATCGGCACGCAGGTCAAGGCCGTGCGCCGGGCCGGCGGGACCATGGTCCCGGCCTCGGGCTTCGTGCTGCGCACGGAGGAGGAGCGTGGCGCCGCGGCGGACGCCATCCTCCCCGGCGCCGCGGTGACCTATCACGGGATGGAGGACGTGGTCTTCGGGATCCAGTGCGGAAACAGCACGGTGCGCGGCGGAGAGCCGGTCATGGAGTTTACATCGCCGTTCTATCACATCCGCAGACCGTGGGAGACGCCGTTCCCGCCGTGTCTGTATCCGACCGATCATCAGAAGGCGCGCGCCGCGCGCGTTGCGCTGGGCGCGGACGAGCAGGGCCGGCCCATGCTCCTTTGGGCGGAGGGCGCCGCCAAGCCCGGGCACGAGCCGGGGCAGGACAGCTGCGGCGCGTCGCTCTCGGAGCTTGCGCTGCTGTGCGCGGAGCTGGGCATGGAAAACGGCGTGAACCTGGACGGGGGCGGCTCCGCGCAAATCCTGCTGCACGGAGAGAGGAGCCTGTCCATGACGGTCCGCACCGGCCCGGAGAAGACGCCCGTGGAGCGGGCCGTACCGGAAGGGCTTGCGGTCAGAGAAGCCGGGAAGTAAAGAAGCCGGAAAGTAAAGAAGCATAACGTATCCGATAAAGCGAGAAAAGGCCGCGGCAGCTGTGCCGCCGCGGCCGGAGAGACCCATATGATCCAAACAGAACAGATTGACACGTTTACCGAAGAACTACATGAATGGTCCCTGGACGGGAAAGAGCCGGCGTGCGCCTCGCGCGACCTGCGGTACCTGCTGGACCTGCAGGAGAAGCGGCTGGCCCGGGAGGGCATCCGCCGCGAAGAGTCGTATCCGCATGTCCGGGAGGAGATCCGCGGCTGCGCGGACCGGAGCGGGAACGGCTATACGTCCCGGATCCTCTACCGCGAAGCCACGCAGCAGATCACGTACCGGCAGGGCGATCAGACGCTCAAACAGATCCGCCGGCCGGTCACGTTGTACGCGGCCGTGGTGGATCACGAGGGGCACGAGGACCGGACCTTCCGCTGCCCGAACTGCGGCCACGAGCTGACCGCGCGGCAGGCCCGGGACGGCTGCCCGCACTGCGGCACGTTCTTTGAGACCGACGAGGTCTACCCGTGCGTGGCATCGTACTACACGGTCCCCGGCATCGTGGAGCGGGCCGGGCTCATGGACCGGCTCAAAAAGGAGATGCGGATCGCCGGGGGTGCCTGCGGCGCCGTGCTGGCCGTGATCAGCTTCCTGTCCTGGCATGACATGGACCTGGTCTTCCGGATCCTCGGCGCGCTGCTGATGGGCGCGTTCTATGGCGCGGTCTTTGCCTTTATCTGGTACATGCTGCGGAGCCTCCTGCTGGCCGGCAGGCTCTTCCGGGAGGCCGGCCGGGCCATGCCGATGCTCAAGGCCGTGCGAAGCCGTAAAAAGATGACGACCTTCATGCAGCCGTACGATCCGGACTTTTCCTATGAAGCCTTTGAGGGCCGGGTCCTGTCCCTGCTGCGCAGCATCGCCCTGTCCGACGACCGCGGCACGCTCTCCGTCTGGGAGGGGAGCCGTGACCTGTCCGCTTTTGACAAGGTGGCGGACATGCAGTACCGCGGCGCTGTCTACATCCGGCGCTGCGAGCGGAGCGGGAACACGCTGCGCGTGGAAGGGACCGCGTTCCTGACGAACACCTACCTGGGCGGCCGCGTCCGCGAGAAGGACGAGACGATCCGCTTTATCCTGGAAAAAGAGGCCTCCGGCCCGGCCGACCCCGGCTTCTCCATCCACCGCGTCTCCTGCCCGTCCTGCGGCGGCAGCTTTGACGCCACGCACCGGCGGGACTGCCCGTACTGCGGGGCGGGGTACGAGCTCAGGAAGAAGGACTGGGTGGTCGTGGATATGCGGAAGTGAGTGAGGGGCATGGCGCGGCGGTACGGCGCGTGGACGTGATACACATTGGGAAGATTTGACGGCAACGCATAAAGAGATTAAAATGAAAAGCGAAAGGGAAAAGCTGTTTCTCTTCACGCGATGTTTTCTCGAGCTTCATGGGGAAAGAAGAAATCCGTATGAAAAACAATCCGCGCTGCTTATATAACAACACCTTTGCAGGCTTTCTGGCAGACACTGAAATGTCTGTACTCGGGTCGTTATGCGATAACTATCACGGGGATGCCCGCACGACAACGCGGGAGGCCTGGAAAGGTGAAATCACCATCATGCGGGATGTGGTAGCCCGTATAGGGGTTCCGGACGGACGGATCCTTTTTGAATATGATATTCCGCGGCTGGGCAAACGGATCGATGTGGTGCTGCTACTTAAAGGGATCATATTCTGCATTGAGTTTAAGGTTGGAGAAACCAGAATACTGGAAGCCGATGTCGACCAGGTTCTGGACTACGCCCTTGATCTTAAGAATTTTCATAAATACAGCCGGGACAAGCTGATCGTTCCTGTGTTATTGGCGACGAATTATCCGGAGGCGTCTTCCGTTATTCAGATGTCGGTATATAACGACCGAATCGTAAATCCGCTTGTAACCGGGAAAGAGCACTTTTTCGGATTGCTTATGGCTGTCCTGGAGCGCTTTCCCAACGAAGAACCGGTCGACGAGAACTGGATTATCAGTCCTTATGCTCCGACCCCGACGATTATTGAGGCGGCAAGATCGCTGTATGAAAATCATTCCGTAGAAGCGATTACAAGGCATGAAGCGGATGATGTGTACACGGACAGAACCATCGGGTATATTCTCCGGATTATTCAAAAAAGCAAAGAGGAACATCGGAAGAGCATATGCTTTGTAACCGGAGTGCCCGGAGCGGGAAAAACACTGGTCGGACTTGATGTCGCAATTAAACAAACCTATCAAGGCCATGATGAACCGGTTGAGGATGAAGGGGCTGTGTATTTGTCCGGCAACGGACCTCTTGTCGCGGTATTAACGGAGGCGCTTGCCCAGGATAATTATAAAAAAAGCCGGGAAAGAAATGAGTCAAAGAAGCTGACGGATTCAAGACGTGAAGTCAGCAAGTCTATTCAGATGATCCATCGCTATCGCGATAATATGCTGGCAAAAATCAAGAACCCCGTTGAGAACGGCGAGCTCGAAATCGACCCGGAAAAGGCCGTAAAAATGGAGAAGGCCGGGTTCGGAGAAGTCGAGCATGTCGCGATTTTCGATGAAGCCCAGAGGTCCTGGACGCATAAACGGTTGGCGGATTATCTCAAAAGAGGCGGAACGTATGGCAATAAGCTGAAAGTTCCGAATTTCCCCATGTCTGAAGCGGCGTTTCTGATTTGGTCCCTTGATCAGCGGGAAGACTGGGCAACGATTGTGTGTCTTGTCGGAGGAGGACAGGAAATCAATACGGGCGAAGCGGGTATCGCTGAGTGGATCGCCGCTTTGAATGACAGATTTCCTCATTGGGATGTCTATATTTCGCCCAAGTTAACGGACGCGGAGTACGCCGAAGGGAAAGTAAATGAGCTTTTGAAAGGCAGGACTAATGTGACGTATTCCGAGAGCCTTCATTTAGCGGTATCGCTGCGTTCCTACCGTGCGGAAAAACTGTCTGCCTTTGTACATGCATTATTGTCTTTTGACAGCGCGGCTTCCGCACTGTATGAAGAGATTAAGGACCACTATCCGATTGTTCTGACAAGGGATATGTCACGGGCCAGACAGTGGCTGCACGAAAAGGTGCGTGGAACGGAACGCACAGGGGTCCTGGTGACAAAAGAAGCGGCGAGATTTAAACCGCTTGCAGTACAGATTCTGCCGTCCGGCGACGAAAAAGCGGTTCATTGGTTCCTTGAAGATAAAACGGATATTCGGTCCTCGAATTATCTGGAAGATGCCGCTACGGAGATACAGGTACAGGGTCTGGAACTGGACTATACCTGTCTGCTGTGGGATGCGGATATGCGATACAAAGACGGACAGTGGCATTATTATACATTTAACGGAAACACGAGATGGAACGAACAGATAGGGGACACCGAGAGCAAGCGCGAGAAACTGAAGTATATGTTGAACGCTTATCGGGTTCTGCTTACACGCGCCCGGGCAGGGATGGTGATTTGCGTTCCGGAAGGCAATCCGAATAAAACGGCCAGCGGCTTCTGGGAAGACAGCACCCGGCTGCCGGACTTCTATGACGGAACGTATCAGTATCTGAAGAGTATAGGCATAGAAGAATTATAATGGAGAGACTGCGGGATTAGGATTATCGGTCCGGGCCTGCAGGGGATATGAGATGAAGAAGATAAGAGTCGCAGCGGCCGTCATCGTCTCCGCCGGCCGCATCTTCGCCACCCAGCGCGGCTACGGTGACTGGAAGGATTACTGGGAGTTCCCGGGCGGGAAGATCGAGCCCGGGGAGACGCCGCGGCAGGCCCTCGTGCGGGAGATCGAGGAGGAACTGGAGACAGAGATCACGGTCGGCCCGTTTCTGAAGACCGTTGAATATGACTATCCGAAGTTCCACCTGACCATGCACTGCTTCCTGTGTGAGGTGGCAAGCGGGCATCTGACGCTGACGGAGCACGAGGCGGCCCGGTGGCTGACCGGCGACACGGTGGACAGCGTCGGCTGGCTCCCCGCGGACCGGCTGGTCCTGCCGGAGGTAAAGCGCGCCATGCGGTGGGAAACGAAATAAAAGCTAACATAGTGAGCGCAGAACGGGAAAGCCCGCAGGCATGACGCCTGCGGGCTTTCCCGTTAGACGGACTGGTGTAAAACACGCTCCCTTGAAAAGCAGGAGAGAATATGCTAATATCAAGTTGCTACAAAAATAAATGCTACGGGGCGTTCTTGCCCGCATAACAGGAGAGACCGATATGGACAGAGCAGAAAGCCGGCGCAGGAGCCGCGCATACACAGCGGTCCCGCCGGGCGCTACGTTGAAAGAGCAGCTGACGGACCGCGGTATGAGCCAGAAGGAATTTGCGGCGCAGATGGGGCTGTCGGAAGAGCATGTGAGCAAACTGATAAACGGAGAGGTGCAGCTGACGCCGGATATGGCCGTCCGGTTGGAGACGGTGCTGGGCGTTCCGGCCCGGTTCTGGAATGAACTGGAAGCGGCCTATCGGGAGAGGCTGGCCGGCGCAGACATCGGCTGACTGAAGCGGCTGATCCCCCGGCTCCGGAGCCTGTCTTTTTCCTCGCCGGTGCATTGCCACCGGCGTGTTTTTTTGTTATACTGATAGCGCATAGATCGCCGGCAGGCGGACCGCGTGCAGCGGGCCCCGTCGGCTGCTTTTTCGCGCCGTGCCGGCCGCTCCGCGGCCGACGCGGCAGAGGAGTCCAATCGTATGATCCGAAACCTTGCCCGTCGGATGCTCGTCGCGCAGACGCTGTCATCCCTGACGGTCTCGCTTTGCTTATTGATCGATAACATCATGATCGGCCGGTTCCTCGGCGTCACGGCCATTGCGGCGTACGGGCTCGCGAACCCGGTCCTGCTGGTCATCGGCGCCATCGCGAGCATGCTCTCCGCGGGCGTGCAGGTGGCGTGCAGCCGGTCCATCGGCATGGGCTCGCAGGAGGAGACCAACAGCGGCTATTCCTCGGCCATCGCGGCGGCAGCCGCGGTCTCCGTGGTCTTTGTGACCGTGGTGCTGGTCTTCCGGAATCCGCTGGCCACGGCCATGGGCGCCGGTACGCAGGGCGCCCTGTATGAGGACACGCGCGCGTATCTGGCCGGCTTCATCATCGGCGCGCCCGCGTCCATGGGAGCGCTGATCCTGGTGCCGTTTCTGCAGATGGCCGGCAAGAGCGGCCTGCTGATCGCGGCGGTCCTCGGTATGACCGTGGGCGATGTGGCGCTGGACCTGCTGAACGTCCTGGTCTTTGACGGCGGCATGTTCGGGATGGGCCTGGCCTCGTCGCTGAGCTATTACATCGCGGTCGTGATCGCGGCCTTCTATTTCCTTTCCAAAAAGTGTGAATTCAAATTCGCGCGGCGCCTGGTCACCCGCGCGAAGATCCGGGAGCTTCTGGCGGGCGGCGTGCCCACGGTCTTCAACATGGCCTCCACGGTGGTCCTGGTCTTCGCGATGAACCGGATCATGCTGGGCGCCGGCGGGGCCGACGCGGTGGCCGCGTACTCGGTGGTGTCCACGATCGGCAACGCCAGCAACTGTGTGAGCACGGGCATGGGCGGCGTCTCGCTGACGCTGTCCGGCATCTTCTTCAACGAGGAGGACCGGACCAGCCTGCGCGAACTCATGAAGGTCCTCGTGAAGGATGCGCTGTTCATGGGCGCGGGCGTCTGCGCGGTCCTGCTTCTCGCGGCGCCGCTCATGGTGAAACTGTTCATTCCCGAAGCCGGGACGGCGCAGCAGCTGGCCGTGCTCGGCGTGCGGCTGTTTGCGGTCGGCATCATCCCGTGCGTGGTGACCAACGCGTATAAGAGCGCCTATCAGGGCACGGAGCGCGTGATCGCCACGGAGGTGATCTCGGTGCTGGAGGGCGCGGCCCTGCCGGTCCTGTGCGCGCTGGCCTTCGGAGCCCTGCTCGGGCCCCGCGGTGCCTGGACGTACTTTGTGGCCGGCGAGATCCTGACCCTGCTGGGCCTGTACCTGTTCGCGCTGAAAAAGCGCGGCGCGGTCCGCGAGGCCGCGGATCCGCTGCTTTTGCCGGACAGCTTCGGCGTGGCGCCCGAGGACGGCCTCGAGTGCGCGGTCAGCACGGTGGAGCAGGTGGTGGACGCCTCGCAGCGCGCTGAACAGTTCTGCCTGGACAGCGGGGCGGACGCGCGCCTGGCGCGCCGCATCGGTCTGTGCGTGGAGGAGATGGCCGCCAACACGGTCACGCACGGCTTTGTCAAGACGCCGGGCGAACATCACCTGTGGGTGCGGCTGCTGCGCAAGGCGGATACCTGGATCCTGCGTTTCCGGGATGACTGCCGCGCGTTTGACCCGATGCATTACGTGCCCACGTCGGACGAGAAAGGCATCGGCATCCGGCTGGTGACCGGACTCGCGGACGAGGTCCGCTACACCTACTCGCTGAGCCTGAATAACCTGACCATTCATTTGAAAGATCATAACATGGAGGAGAAGGCATGAAACCGCAGAAGAACCGCATGACGAACGACTGGGATTTTGTCCCGGATCCCAACTACAAGCCCGAGGACCCGGAGAAGGCGAAGCTGGTCCTGAAGCTCGGCAACATGATCACGGACCGCTATCTGGTCAAGTATACGCGGACCATGAATTATTCGGATCCCGAATACTGGATGCTGGATGAGCTGTTCACCAAGGACGAGGTCAAGTTCATGCTGTCGTTCGGAAAGCCCCGCGTGAACAAGGACCTCGAAGAGCTCGCGCGCCTGAACGGCATGACGGACGAGGACGCCAAGAACATGATCCAGCACCTGATGTGGTGCGGCTTCGTGGAGTGCAACCGGGACAATCCCGACAAGCACCTGCAGTATAACGTGCCCATCTTTGTGCCGGGCAGCGCGGAATTCTCGATGATCAACACCGAACTGGTCAAGCAGCATCCGAAGCTGGCCACGTTCTTCAACCTGATGACGCAGATGCCGCTCGAAGGCATCACGCCGATGGTCCCGCTGGGCGGCGCCGGCATCGGCATGCATGTGATCCCGGTGGAGAAGGCCATCGAGGCGGAGAGCAAGTCGGTCAGCGCGGAACACCTGTCCCACTGGCTCAGCAAGTATGACAAGTTCTCGGTCGGCGTCTGCACCTGCCGCCGGCAGCAGACCATGCGCGGCGAGGGCACCGGCGATATCGAAGGCCGCTTCTGCATCGGCGTGGGCGATCTCGCGGAGTTCATGGTCCTGCGCGGCGTGGGCCAGTACCGGTCCCTCGACTTCGTGCTGGATACGCTCGAGCGCGCGGAGCGCCACGGCTTCGTGCACCAGATCACGAACATCGACGGCGAAGACAAGATCGTGGGCATCTGCAACTGCGCGAGCGGCGTCTGCAACGCGCTTCGTCTGGCGCAGCTGTATAACACGCCCAACATGGTCCGCAGCGCCTACCGCGCCCATGTGGAAAAAGAGAAGTGCGTGGCCTGCGGCAAGTGCGTGGAGGTCTGTCCGGTCGGCGGGGCCAAACTGGGTCAGAAGCTCTGTAAGGCGGACGGCACCCGGGTCGCCTATCCGAAGCGCGAGCTTCCGGACGAGACCCCGTGGAGCGCGGACAAGTGGGACATCCACTACCGCGAGAACCAGAAGATCAACTGCTACGAGACGGGCACTTCGCCCTGTAAGACGGCCTGCCCGGCGCACCTGGCCATCCAGGGCTACGTCAAGATGGCCGGCGAGGGCCGGTACATGGACGCGCTGAAGCTGATCAAGCAGGACAACCCGTTCCCGGCCGTCTGCGGCGCGGTCTGCAACCGCCGCTGCGAGGAGAGATGCACGCGCGGAACGATCGACCAGCCGGTCGCGATCGATGAGATCAAGAAATTTATCGCGGCCCAGGAGCTCAAAGCCGAGAACCGCTACATCCCGAAGTGCTACAACGACGTCGGCGAGCAGTGGGACGACTACAAGATCGCCGTCATCGGCGCGGGCCCGGCGGGCCTGAGCGCGGCGTATTACTTGCGCACAAAGGGCTACCCGGTCACGGTCTTTGAGAAGGAGAAGAAGCCCGGCGGCATGCTCACCTACGGCATCCCGTCGTTCCGCCTCGACAAGGAGGTCATCGACGCCGAGATCGACGTCATCCGTCAGATGGGCGCCGAGATCCGCTGCGGCGTCGAAGTCGGCAAGGATGTGACCTTTGACGAG
>CACXFD010000195.1 GCA_902766845.1 uncultured Lachnospiraceae bacterium
ACCTCGGTGCACCAGCGCAGACCTTCACGGAAGGAAGGAGCGCCGGCCGGCATGATCATGAATTCCTGGACATCCACGGAGTTGGAGGCATGCGCGCCGCCGTTCAGGATGTTCATCATGGGCACCGGCAGGTTGTTTCCGCCCAGGCCGCCCAGGAAACGATACAGGGAGATGTCTTCCGACGCCGCCGCGGCGCGGGCCGCCGCGATGGAGACCGCCAGGATGGCGTTGGCGCCGAGACCGGACTTGTCCTTGGTGCCGTCCAGCTCCAGCATGATGCCGTCCACCTTATAGATGTCGGATGCGTCCACGCCGATCAGGGCGGGAGCGATGCGCTCGTTGATGTTCGCAACGGCCTTGGACACGCCCTTGCCGCCGAAGCGGGACTTGTCGCCGTCACGCAGCTCAAGGGCCTCGAATTCACCCGTCGATGCGCCGGACGGAGCCGCGCCGCGGCCGACCGTGCCGTCCGCCAGGATGACTTCGGCTTCAACGGTAGGATTGCCGCGGGAGTCGATGATCTCACGGCCGATGACCTTTTCGATCTGAAGATAATCGTGCATTGGTTTTTCCTCCTATTCCTATAAGAAAACCCAGTTCTTATATTGCCGGGATTATTCTACACCATTTTCGATAAATTGGCTATCTCTTTTTTTTCCGCGCCGGTTATGCTATGATGACAGCAGTTTGGCACGAATCGGAGGGAACCGCCATCCCTTCCGTTTGAGAGGAGTCTGCTTTATGAAACGTATCCTTCCCCTTTTTCTGGCGCTGGTCATGCTCCTTGGCCTTTTGTCCGCCTGCGGCGGCAAGGCGTCTTCGCCCGACGTGCCGGCCCCGCCCGTTCCGAGCGTCCCGCAGCCGTCCGAATCCGCCACGCAGACGGATCACATCGAGGCTCAGTCGATGCGGCTGGAAAAGATCATCGGCACCGTCGCCCTGACCGATGAGAAGGGCGAGGACGTGAGACCGGTCGAGCAGATGCGCCTGTTCTCCGGAAACGCGCTCGCTACCGAAGAAGAGAGCCGCGCGGGCATCAGCCTGGATGAGAACAAAGCCGCCACCCTCGGCGCCCTGAGCCGCGCAGTCCTGTCGCAGGAAGAGAAAAAACTCGCGATGGACCTGACTTCGGGGGAACTGTTCTTCTTCGTTTCCAAACCGCTGGAGGATGACGAGAGCTTCGACATCCAGACGGACACGATGACACTCGGTATCCGCGGCACCTGCGGCTATGTCCGCGTGCTCGAAGAAGCGCGCGGCACCATGATCGTCCTGACCGGCGGTCAGGCCGTGATCCGCGCCGTCACCGGGGAAGAGCAGACGATCCGTGCCGGAGAGCGCGTGATCGTGATGATTCAGGACGACGGCGTCACCACGTTTGAAGTCACGCCGGCCACGCCGGGCGGATATCCTCCTCTGCTGACCGAGGGCCTGCTGGGTCAGGACGCGGCCCTGTCCGAGGCGGCCGACCAGGCCAAGGCCGAGCCCGATCAGGTGCGGCTCGCGTCGGTCCTGGATCAGTACCGCGCCGTGATCGCACAGGCAGAAAAGCTTCAGTATCCAAACTCGGACTACAAGGATCCCGACGCCGTGAAGAACTACGCCTACACGCTGATTCGCATGCAGGAGGGAGACGTGTACCCTACCCTGCTCGTGCGCATGAGCTTCGGCGGCGACCTGATCGGCTGGCACGGTTTTTCCCGCCTCTTCCGCTATGACCCGGTGACGAAAGAGATGTATGCCCCGGTCGAATCGCTCGAAGAAGGCGATGACCTCAGCAGCTATTCGACCACGAACTCCCTGACGATCCCGGCCAACGGCCCGGGCCTGTATAACCTGCGCGCCACCGACACGACCGGCGAAGGATCCCTTTCCCGGATCACGGCCGGAGAGGCGGCGCTGGAACGCGAAGAGACCTGGTCCGGCCGCATGAGCGAGTATGACCTGTACGCCTACGAATCGATCACCTGGCATCTGCCTTCCGACCGTGCGCCCTTTGAAGAATGGCTGCCGGCCGATCACTATGCCGACGGCTCGCTGCCCACGGACGGAGACCGCATCGTCTTTACCGGTACGCTGCGGAACATGAGCGCGAGCGAGCTGATCGAGCTGCAGGGTTATGAGGAACAGCGCGCGATCCTGGACGACGGCGGCCATTACCTGATCATTCAGCTGGACGAACCGCAGGAGATGGGGCTTCGTTCCGGCGACGGCACGCCCGGACCGATCATCGGCACGGTCTCCCTGCTGGGCGTCCGGGATGACTCCTTTGCCTCGCTGGACGGCCAGCACCACATCTTCAGCATCGATCCGAACACGGCCGCCTGGCCTTCGGACGTCTCGTTCCCGATCCGCCAGCCCCGCACGCGCGATCTGCATGTGCTGGACTGAAGCGGACCTCCTGACGAGGCCGGATCCGGACGGACATCCGGATAACGCCTGTCCGAAACCGGTATCCGGATGAACCCGGGCCGCGGCGAATGTCCGGCTCCTGTCTGTCTGAAAAAAGAGCGTCACACCGGTATGCCGGCGCGGCGCTCTTTTTGAGAATATACCGTTTTGTTTGTATAGGCCGCGTATCCCGCAGGATACACTTTCTGTCTTTCCGGCTTTTCTGTCCTCTGTGTCCTCGGCCGCTCAGACCTTAAAGCGGTACCCGACGCCCCAGATGGTCTCGATGTACTGGGGCTTGGCGGTGTTGATCTCGATCTTTTCGCGGATCTTCTTGATGTGGACCGTGACGGTCGCGATGTCTCCGACCGATTCCATGCCCCAGATGTTCTCGAAGAGCTCGTCCTTGGTAAACACGTGGTTCGGGTTCTGCGCGAGGAACGTGAGCAGGTCGAACTCCTTCGTGGTCAGCTGCTTTTCTTCCCCGTTCACCCAGACGCGGCGGGCCGTCTTGTCGATCTTCAGGCCGCGGACCTCGATCACGTCGTTTTCGGGCACGCCCGCGGAGACCAGCCGGTCATACCGCGCCAGATGGGCCTTGACGCGCGCGACCAGCTCGCTCGGCGAGAACGGCTTGGTGATATAATCGTCCGCGCCCATGCCGAGCCCGCGGATCTTGTCGATATCGTCCTTTTTGGCCGAGACCATCAGGATGGGCATGTTCTTTTTATCCCGGACCTGGCGGCAGATCTCAAAGCCGTCCACGCCGGGCAGCATCAGGTCCAGGAGCAGCAGGTCAAAATCCTCCTGCAGCGCGCGGGCCAGTCCGCTCGCGCCGTCGTTCTCCATCACGACTTCAAAGCCGGACAGCTCCAGATAGTCGCGCTCAAGCTCCGCGATCGATGTTTCGTCTTCAATGATCAAGATCTTGCTCATACCGGCACCTCCTGATATTTGCGCAGCACGAAATGCATGCAGGTCCCGAAGCCTTCTTTGCTGGTGGCCCAGATCCGGCCGCCGTGGTCTTCGATGATCTTCTTCACGATGGATAGGCCGATCCCGGAGCCGCCCTGCGTGGAGTTGCGCGACGCATCCGTCCGGTAGAACCGGTCAAAGATGTACGGCAGGTCCTGCGCGGCGATGCCGCGGCCGTTATCCTCCAGCTCCACCTGCACGAAATCGCCCACGTCCAGCACGCGAATCTGGATCAGGCCGCGCTTCTTATCCGAGTATTTCAGCGAATTGGAGATGATGTTGTGGATCACGCGCCCGAGCTGCTCGGGGTCCGCGATCACGGTCACGTCCTGCGGCAGATCGTTGTAATAGCGCAGCTCCACGCCGTTGGTCTCGAGCTCCGTCCCGATCTCCTCGACGCAGTCCGCAAAGTATTCCATCACGCTGATCTTCTGGAAATTGTACGGGATGCGGTTCGTGTCGATCTTGGAATAAAAGGTCAGCTCGTCGATGAGCCGGTCCATATCGATGGCCTTGGTATAGATGGTGCGCACATACTTTTCCAGTTTTTCCGGCGACGAGGCGACGCCCTCGAGGATGCCCTCCGCGTAGCCCTTGATGGCCGTCACCGGCGTTTTCAGGTCATGCGAGATGTTGCTGATCAGGACCTTGTTCTCCTGGTCAAAGCGGACCTTCTCCTCCGCGGTCTCCTTCAGCCGGATCCGCATGGCTTCGAAATCTTCGCCGAGCTCGCCGATCTCATCGTTCGTCTGGAGCTGCAGGCCGTAATCGAGATTGCCTTCCTTGATCTCCTGCGTGGCTTTCTTGAGCTCGGTGATCGGGACCAGGATGGAACGATAGATCCAGAACAGCATCGTGGAGCCTGTGACC
>CACXFD010000196.1 GCA_902766845.1 uncultured Lachnospiraceae bacterium
GACCACCGAAGAATTCCTGCGTTACTTCGGCCTTTCCGGGCTGGCGGATCTTCCGGGCCTGCCGGAGGAGAAGATCGAAGAGTTCCGTCTCGAGGCGGCGCAGGAGGCGCTGGCAGAGCAGCGCGCCGAAAAGGCCGCAGATACGGAATAACAGGATATGCATGCGCAAAAATAGGTATGTTCTGGCCATGTTTTGACTATATCCCGTCAAGACATGGCCTAAATTCGATAATAAATGGTCAGTTGATTGGCAAATCATACAAAATCGTCCTTTTTCTTTTGTTCAACTTGCTTTTCGATTGATTTGTTTTTGCAACGATGGTATACTTTAGTGTAATAAAGGAACAGGAGGTGGTACCTATGGGTCTGGCCACATTCAGGGGCGGCGTCCATCCGTATGAAGGAAAAGAGCTGTCCATGAATCAGCCGGTCGAAGTGCTGATGCCGGGGAAAGAACTCGTCTATCCCCTCGCGCAGCATATCGGCGCGCCCGCAAACCCCGTCGTGGCAAAAGGTGACCGCGTTCTCGTCGGACAGATCATCGCCGAGAGCAGCGCGTTCATTTCCGCCAACGTCATTTCCTCGGTCTCCGGTACCGTGAAGGACATCACGCCCCGTCTGACCGCGTCCGGTGCGCTCTGTAAGAGCATCGTCGTGGAAAACGACGGCGCATATGAGACCGTGCCCGGTTTCGGCGAGAAGCGGGATCCCAAAACGCTCTCGAAAGAGCAGATCCGTCAGATCGTCAAGGATGCCGGGATCGTCGGCATGGGCGGCGCCGGCTTCCCGACCCACGTCAAGCTGACTCCCAAGAATGAGGAAGCCATCGATACGATCATCGTCAACGGAGCGGAATGCGAGCCGTATCTGACGAGCGATTACCGCATGATGCTCGAGGAGCCGGACAAGATCGTGGCCGGCCTGAAAGTCATCCTGCAGCTGTTTCCGCAGGCCCGCGGCGTGATCGCGATCGAAAACAATAAGCCTGAGGCGATCCGCGTCCTGCAGGAAAAGACGGCCGGAGAAGAGAAGATCACGGTCTGCCCTCTGAAGACCAAATATCCCCAGGGCGGCGAGCGCATGCTGATCGATGCGGTCACGCACCGCCGCATCAATTCTTCGATGCTCCCGGCCGATGCCGGCGTGATCGTGGACAACGTGGATACGGTCATCGCGATCTACATGGCCGTCTGTGAATCCACGCCTCTGATCCGCCGCATCATCACCGTGACCGGTGACGCGGTCGCGTCGCCCCGCAACTTCAGCGTACGCACCGGCACCAACTACCGTGACCTGATCGAAGCGGCCGGCGGATTCAAGACGGAACCGGAAAAGATCCTGTCCGGCGGTCCCATGATGGGACAGGCGCTCTTTACCCTGGATATCCCGGTCGCGAAGACGTCTTCGACGCTGACCTGCTTTACCAAAGACGCGGTCTCGGAGTTCGAGCCGACGGCCTGCATCCGCTGCGGCCGCTGCGTATCGGCCTGCCCGGAGTTTTTGGTGCCGCAGAAGATGATGGCGGCCTGCGAGGCCGGCGATCTGGCCGCGTTCGAGGCACTCAGCGGCATGGAATGCTGCGAGTGCGGCAGCTGTACGTTCGTCTGTCCGGCGCGGCGCCGTCTGACGCAGACGTTCAAGGAAGCCCGTAAATCGGTCATGGCGGCCCGCCGCAAGGCCAAGGGATAAAGGAGGAGAGACATGGAAAAGATGATGCGTGTGTCTTCCTCGCCCCATGTGCGCGCGAAGACCGGGACCACCCATATCATGGCGGATGTCTGCATCGCCCTGCTGCCGGCGCTGATCGTCGGGATCTGGCATTTCGGATGGCGCGCGGCCGTGATCACGGCCATCAGCGTGGCGACCTGCGTCCTGTCGGAATTCATTTATGAGAAGCTGCTGCATATGCCGGTCACGGTCGGCGACCTGAGCGCGGTCGTGACGGGCCTGCTGCTGGGCCTGAACCTTCCGTCCACGGTGCCGTTCTGGGTGCCGGTGATCGGCGGCGTATTCGCGATCATCGTCGCGAAGATGCTGTTCGGCGGCCTCGGCTACAACTTCATGAACCCGGCGCTGGCCGGCCGCTGTTTCCTTGTGATCTCGTTCGCCGGACTGATGACGAACTTCAATTACGACGGCATGACGACGGCCACCCCGCTGGCCCTGCTGAAAGCGGGCGAGACCGTGGACCTGATGCCGATGTTTTTGGGCACCACGGCCGGCACCATCGGCGAGACCAGCGCGCTGGCCCTGCTGATCGGCGCCATCTACCTGCTGGTCAAAAAGGTGATCAGCTGGCGGATCCCGTGCCTGTATATCCTGACCGTCCTCGTGTTTGCGGCCATCTTCGGAGGGCACGGCCTCAGCGTCAATTACCTGCTGGGACATCTGCTCGGCGGCGGCCTGATGCTCGGCGCCTGCTTCATGGCGACCGATTATGTGACCAGCCCGATCACGGCCAAAGGCCAGATCGTCTACGGGATTTGCCTGGGTCTGATGACCGGCCTGTTCCGTGTGTTCGGCGGGTCCGCGGAGGGCGTTTCCTACGCGATCATTTTCTGCAACCTGCTGGTCCCGCTGATCGAGCGCTTCACGATGCCGACAGCCTTCGGAAAGGAGGGCCGGAAGCATGAAAAGTAATCGTACCGCGGCCCTTCTGAAAGACGCGGCCATCCTGTTCGCGATCACGCTGATCGCCGGTATCCTGCTGGGACTGTTCAATGACATGACCAAGGACAAGATCGCCGAACGCGCCGCGCAGGAAAAACAGGAAGCCTGCCAGGCCGTCATGACGGACGCGGCGGAATTTGCGGCCGATGAAAGCTGGCAGACCCTGGGAACGGACGCCGTTCCGGACGCCGTCTTTGACGGAGCCACCGGGACCGTCGCGTTCAATGACAAAGCCACCTGCCGGGTCACCGAGGTCCTGGACGCAAAGAACGCGGCCGGGGAGAGCATCGGATACGTGGTCGGCGTGACCAGCAAGAACGGCTACGGCGGCGACATCGAGCTGCTGGTCGGCGTGACTGGAAGCGGAAGCGTGACCGGCGTGGAGATCCTCAGCATGAGCGAGAGCCCGGGCCTCGGAGACAACGCCAAGAATCCGGAGTTCCGCGCCCAGTACGTAACGCAGCCCGGTCAGCCGTTCGTCGTCGTCAAGGGCGGCGCCTCGGCCGATCATGAGATCGACGCCCTGTCGGGCGCCACGATCACGTCCCGAGCCGTTACCCATGCCGTCAACGCTGCCCTGGGCATCGCCCAGAGCCTCGCACAGTAAGAAAGGAGGGGAGATCATGAACCGTATCACAGAAAGACTGAAGAACGGCATTCTTACCGAGAACCCCACTTTCGTGCTGATGCTCGGCATGTGCCCGACGCTTGCCACCACTACGAGCGCCATGAACGGTATCGGAATGGGCCTGACCACCACGGCGGTGCTGGCCTTCTCGAACCTGCTGATCTCGGCGCTGCGGAAGATCATTCCCGACCGCGTGCGTATCCCGGCGTTCATCGTCGTGGTCGCGTCGCTGGTCACCATCGTGGAGATGGTGCTGAAAGCCTATATTCCGTCACTGAACAAGGCGCTCGGCATCTATATCCCGCTGATCGTCGTGAACTGCATCATCCTGGGCCGTGCGGAAGCGTACGCCTCCCAGAACCCGCTGATCCCGTCGTTCTTTGACGGCGTCGGCATGGGGCTCGGCTTTACGCTGGGCCTGACTTCGATCGGCATCTTCCGTGAGCTGCTCGGAAACGGAAGCGTCTTCGGACTGCGGATCATGCCGGCGTCCTATCAGCCGATCTCGATCTTCGTGCTCGCGCCCGGCGCGTTCTTCGTGCTGGCTATGCTGACGGCTCTTCAGAACAAGCTGAAGGTCAAAGGCGCCACGTACGTGGACGGCGAAGAGCGGGACATCGCCTGCGGCGGTGACTGCAGTGCCTGCACCGGCGCGGTCTGCGCGGAGAATCACCGCATGATCGCCGCGGATGCGGAAAAGAAGAAGGCGGAAGCGGCGGCCAAAGCCAAGGAACTGGCCGCCAAAAAGGCTGCGGAAAAGGCTAAGATGGAAGCGGAAGCAAAAGCGGCCGCCCAGACTATCGACGCCGCCTTTAAGAAATTCGAGGACGGCCAGACGTCCGGGACTGAGGGAGGTGGACAGGCATGAAAGAACTGATTCTGATCGCCGTCGGCTCCGCCCTCGTGAACAACGTCGTGCTGAGCCAGTTCCTCGGGATCTGCCCGTTCCTCGGCGTGTCCCGCAAGGTCGAGACCGCGGCCGGCATGGGCGTGGCCGTCATCTTCGTGATCACGCTGGCGTCGGCCCTGACTGCTGTCGTCAACAAGCTGCTGGTCCGTCTGGACCTCGAGTTCCTGCAGACGATCGTCTTCATCCTGCTGATCGCCGCCCTCGTGCAGTTCGTCGAGATGTTCCTGAAGAAGTTCAGTCACGGCCTGTATCAGGCCCTCGGCGTATACCTGCCGCTGATCACCACCAACTGCGCGGTGCTCGGTGTCGCGATCAACAACGTGAATTACGAGTATTCGGTCGTGCAGAGCATCGTGAACGGGTTCGGCACCGCGGTCGGCTTTACGATCTCGATCATCCTGCTGGCCGGTCTGCGTGAACGCAACGAACACAATCCGATCCCGAAGCCGTTCCGCGGCTCCCCGATCGTTCTGGTCACGGCCGGACTGATGGCGATGGCGTTCTTCGGCTTCGCCGGGATCCTGTAAAGGAGGCGCGCTATGAATTTGACTGCCATTGCGATCGCGGCCGCCATGGTCGGCGGCGTCGGTCTGATCATCGGCGTGCTGATCGGCGTCGCGAGCGAAGCGTTCAAAGTCGAGGTCGATGAAAAAGAAGAGAAGGTGCGCGCGTGCCTGCCCGGCAATAACTGCGGCGGGTGCGGCTTCCCGGGCTGCGACGGCCTGGCGGCCGCGATCGCCAAGGGTGAGGCGCCGGTCAGCGCATGTCCGGTCGGCGGACAGCCCGTAGCGGCGCAGATCGCCGAGATCATGGGCGTCGTGGCCTGCGTGGAGGAGAAGAAGGTCGCCTTCGTGAAGTGCGCGGGCTCCTGCGACAAGACGAACGTCCGCTACGAGTATTACGGCAATATGGACTGCCGCCAGCTCCAGGTGGTCCCGGGCGCGGGCGACAAGGGCTGCGTGTACGGATGTCTGGGCTACGGCTCCTGCGTCAAGGCCTGTAAGTTCGACGCGATCCATGTCGTGAACGGCGTGGCCGTCGTGGACAAGGAAAAGTGCACGGCCTGCGGCCAGTGCGCGGCCGCCTGCCCGAAGGGACTGATCGAACTGATTCCGTACCGCGCCGGCCATATGGTGCAGTGCTCGTCCCAGGACAAGGGCAAGGACGTCAAGCTCGTCTGCCAGCAGGGCTGCATCGGATGCATGATGTGCCAGAAGGTCTGCGAGGCCGGCGCCGTCACGGTCGAGAACAACCTGGCCCGCATCGACTACAACAAGTGCACGAACTGCGGCAAGTGCGCCCTCAAGTGCCCTGTCAAGGTCATTCGGGAAGATCACGTGGATCCGCAGGCGCAGACGCCGGCCGGACCGATGAATCTTCAGCAGATGGTCCAGAACGCGGAAGGCGTGACACGCTGACAGACCGCAGAGAGGACCGGGCGTCCGGAACAGGTATCGCGAAAAGCGCACGAAAAGCTGCTGTGAAGAAACGGCTGTGACGAGCCGCCGCAATAAGCCTTACAGCTTTCTTTCATTTCCGTATAGCCGGTTTACGCCGGCCGCAAAGAACGGTACAATGAGGACGTTCCTTCGGGAACGTCCTTTTTGTGTGTATGTATTGTGTTGTGAAAGGGAATCTGTTGATGTTTGATCCTTTGATGATTATGAAAAAACGGACTGCTGCGGTCCGTCTGCTGTGCATGCTGATCATCCTGCTCCTGCTGACCGCGTCCGCGGGATGCGCGGGAGCGCCGGATCACGGCGCGCCGGACCGGGAGAGTGCTTCATATCCGGGGAGCACGCCTCAGGCGGAGTCCGCCGCACCTTCGGAAACGACGGATATCGTTCCGTCTGCTGCGCAGGAAACGCCGGCGGATCCGGAAGGAGCGTTTTCCGAGATCATCGGAACCCTTTCGGGTGAGCAACCGTATGTGATCGTCCGCGTCGGGGATCAGGATATCCTGGCCGTGGCGGAAAACGGGACTCGTTCATGGGGCGGTGAGGCCGCGACGGCGTCGCAGTGCCGGCTGTATGCGCAAAGGGACGGCCGGCCGGTACAACTGGGCGTTCTGGAGAGCAGCGGTGAGGGATACCCGCTCGCCTGCGACGGAACGTCGTTCTTTGAGCCGCACCGGCGGCAGATCCGCCGTCTGGTGCCGGATATCTCGTCCGGCGTGCTGGTCTGCGCCGAAGCCGCGTATATCAGCATGGACGAGGACGGAGAGGAACGTTTCTACTATGCGCCGGAACCGGGCGAAGAGTATCAGCTTGACAGCGGAGACGGATTCTCCGCCTTATGGCAGGCTTATGACCGGGCCGCTGAGGCACAGATCCTGACCTTCCCGACCGACACCTGGGCCAAAAGCGACGCGGCAGCCTTCGAGCTGTGGCCGGAGCTGCCTCCGTCGGCGTCGCCCTGGAGCGGGGACTTCCGGCCGCACGTGCTCAGCTCCATCTATACGAAGGCTTTCGGCGAAGAGTTCCGGGATACGTTCTATGCGTTCTGCGACGCGGCGCTGGCCGGCGAAGATTCGTTCCCGTGCCCGGATACGCAGACCTGGTTCTATGTGATGGACGCGGCCCGGACCTGTCTGCCCGTGGCGTCGCACTATCTGCTGATGGAGGAAGATCCGGTCCAGGACGGCCGGGGGCTTCTCACCTATTCGCTGCCGCGGGAAGAGTATCTGAAAGAAGTCAGCCGTTTTTCCGCCCGTGTGACGGAACTGATCCGCGCGTGCGTGGCGGAAGGAGACAGCGAGACCGAGCGCGCGGTCAGCCTGTTCTGTTATCTGGCACGGCGCTGGACCTATGATACGAAGGCGGCCGAAGAGTCGATCGGCGGCGATATCCCGACGCTGGATCCCTGGCGGATCCTGATGGGCGATCTCGGGATCTGCCAGGAGGCGGCGGGCGCGTATGCGTATCTGCTGCTGCAGACCGGGGTGGATGCGTTCGTGACCGGGGCGCTGACCCGCGATGCAAGCTCGGCCCATGAATGGACCCAGGTCTGTCTGGACGGGGCGTGGTACCACTGCGATGTGACCTATACGATGGGGCGGGGCGACGATCTGTCGCACTTCGGCATGACCGATGCGCAGCGGGAGATCGACGGGGATTACCCGCCGGAATATTTCAACGTCGGAGAGTTCAACGTTTTCCACCGTGAGGATGTTCCGGCCGAGGACGATCGTTTCTCCGCGCTCTGGACCGCGTCGGCAGCGATGCTGGACCGCACGGACCATGTGATCCGGTACGGTTCGTTTTCCGACGTCTTTCTGGACAGGGCAGGCGAGACGCTGCCCGCGCGGGACGTGGACTGAGCCGCATGCGGAGCGGCCGTCATGACGTGGATAGGCGATGGACCGGGCCCTTATGAAGACCGAAAATGCGTGCGAATCAGGGTCGGGAGAAGTGTTCGTAGCGGGATAAAGATACCGCGTGTATCAGGGTGACCGCATGTATCAAGTTAACCGCGTGTATCAAGATATCAAAAAAGCGTGACCGTATCGGTCACGCTTTTTTCATCGGGGATCTCTGCAGATCCGGCCGGGTCAGACGCGCGGCAGGCGTTCCAGGACCGCGGCGCCGGCCAGCCCGATCAGAAGGCCGGCGGCTGTTCCGCACGCGAGCAGGACCGGGAGGTAGGAGAGCACGGCTGGCGTCTGCAGCACTGCGGCGGC
>CACXFD010000197.1 GCA_902766845.1 uncultured Lachnospiraceae bacterium
GCCAGGCGGCCGTAAAAGACGGACTCGGCCGGCAAAGGCGAAGCCCGGCGGCCGTGAAAGACGGACTCGGCCGGCAAAGGCGAAGCCGGAAAGGGCGGGCTGCCGCGGGAGCGCAGACAGCCGCAAAAGAGGAGGAGAATGATATGCTGACAGTCCGCCGCGCAGAGGAGAGAGACATCCCGGCCCTGATGGGCCTGCTGGCGCAGGTGGCCGCGGTCCACCATAACGGCCGGCCGGACCTGTTCCGGGGATCGGCGACCAAATACAGCGAGGCGGATCTGGCAAAGCTGCTCGCGGACGAGACGCGCCCGGTCTTCGTGTGCGAATCGAACGGCCGCGTCGCGGGCCACGCGTTCTGCATCCGTCAGCAGGTCCTCGGAGACCGGCTGATGACGGACGCGCTCACGCTCTACATCGACGATATCTGTGTCGATGAGGACTGCCGCAGGCAGGGTGTCGGACGCGCGCTGTTCGAATACGTGAAGGCCTATGCCCGGGAAAACGGGTTCTATAACCTGACGCTGAACGTCTGGGCCCTGAACCAGGGGGCGCTGCGGTTCTACGAATCGTGCGGGCTGGTCCCGCAGAAGGTCGGCATGGAGATAATCCTGCGCTGATTCTGCAATGATCCTGCGTTGAAACGAGAGACCGGCAGGCGCGGCGGCCCTCCGCATCGGAGAGCCGCCTTTTTTGCACGCGGCCGGCAAAAACCTTCCGCTTTCCGGTTGAAAAAGAGAGGGACTGCGTGTATAATGGGCATGCTGTTTATCATGGGTACCTGTGTGGCATTCAGCAGTTAAATGACAAAGGAGCCATGGATGGAACGGGGAGATCGAGCCGTAGAGCTCAAACATAACGGACATAACTGCTGTCAGGCGGTCCTGGCCGCCTTTCAGGAAGAACTGGCACTGGAGCCGGAACTGCTGCGTCAGCTCGGCGCGCCGTTCGGCACCGGGCTCGGATGCATGGAAGGCACCTGCGGCGCCCTGGTCGCGGCTGCGCTGATCCTGGGCAGGCTAAAGTCGGAAGGAAAGCCGATGCATCCGGTCTCCAAAGAACTGGTGCGCCGTTTCCGAGAAGCGGCCGGCGACACGGTCTGCCGCCGCCTGAAGGGCATCGATACCGGCGAGATGCTCTGCAGCTGCGATGACTGTGTGCGCATCGCCGCGGATCTGGCCGGGGAGTTTCTTGCATGAATATCTTCAATATCCTGACGCTGGCCGGCGGCCTGGCGATGTTCCTGTACGGCATGCGCCTGATGGGCGATGCCCTGAAGGAGAGCTCGTCGGGCACGCTCAAAGCGATCATGGAAAAGGTCACGAACAATCCGGTCAAGGCCTTTCTGCTTGGCGTGTTCGTGACGGCGCTGATCCAGTCTTCGACCGCGACCATCGTGATCACGTCCGGCCTGGTCGGGGCGGGCATCCTGACGCTGCACCAGTCGCTCGGCATCATCATCGGCGCGAACGTCGGCACCACGGTGACCGGCCAGATCATCCGGCTGCTGGACCTGGATTCCTCGGCTACGGCCTGGATGCAGATCTTCAAGCCGTCCACGCTGGCGCCGGTCGCCCTGATCATCGGCATCGTGATCCTGATGAGCGGAAAGCCGGGCCGCTCCAAGTCCGTCGGAAACATCGCGATGGGCTTCGGGATCCTGTTCATGGGCCTGATGACGATGACGAACGCGGTCAGCGCGTTCAGCGAATCGCCGCTGCTGGAGTCCATCTTTACGGGACTCGGGAACAATCCGCTGCTCGGCTACATCGCCGGCGCGGGGATCGCTTTCGTGCTGCAGAGCTCGTCGGCCACGGTCGGCATCCTGCAGGCGTTCTCGGTCTCGGGGCTGCTGACGTTCAAGGCCGTTTATCCGGTCATCATCGGCATCTATCTCGGTGACTGCGTGACCACGGCCATCGTCTGCTCCATCGGGGCGCGGGCGGAGGCCCGGCGCGTCGGCGTCGTGAACATCCTGTTCAACCTGAGCGAGACCGTCCTGGTCTTTGCGGGCGTGACGCTGATCCATTCGATGGGCGGGCTGCAGTCCCTGTGGAACGCCACGGTGAACTCGGGGATCATCGCCAATACGAATACCACGTTCAATCTGTGCTGCGCGGTCCTGCTGTTCCCGCTGCTCGGCGTGTATGAGAAGGTGAGCCGCCGGATCGTCCGGGACGAGCCGGAGCCGGAGAACCATTTCAAGGACAACCTCGAAGCGCTGAGCCCGGCCTTCATGAATACGCCGGCCCTCGCGCTCCGCAGCTGCTATGACATCCTGCTGACTACGTTCCGCTCCTCGCGGGAGAACATCCGGAAAGCGAATTCGCTGCTCGAGCGGTTCGACCCGGCGGTCTATGCACAGGTCATGGAGGAAGAAGAACGGATCGACCAGGCGACGGACGCGGTCAGCCAGTACATCGTGGCGCTGCTGCCGAAGCTCCATGAAGGATATCATGTCGGGATCCTGTCGCAGTACCATAAGGTCGTGTCGGAATTCGAACGCCTCGGGGACCACGCGGTCAACGTGGCGGACGGAGCGGCGGACATGCACCGGCGCGGCGTGGCCTTTACGGAAGCGGCCATCCGGGAACTGGGCGTGTGGAGAGGATCCAGGACGAGATCCTGGATCTGACGGAAAAAACGTTCGAAAAGCGTGACGTGGCCGCGGCGTACCGCATCGAGCCGCTGACGCAGGTCACCGAAGACGTGATCGACGTCCTGAAGGAGAACCATCTGAAGCGCATGGCGGCCGGCACCTGCGACATCTATGCCGACGCCTCGTTCATGAACCTGCTGGTGGACTTTAAGCGGATCGCGGACGTCTGCTCCAACGTGGGCGTCGCGACGGTCATCCGTGTCCAGCCGGAGCTGACGGAGCAGGAGCACACCTACTTCGAAGGCATGTATGCCGGACACGATGAAGAATACAATGAAGCGTATCATACCGCCCATGACCGGTTCTTTTCGGAACTGGAAGAGGCGGATGCGGCGGACGCCGGAACGGTTCCGGCCCCGCACCGGCCGTAACGGCCCAAAGGAGGATCTACTATGGTAAGAGCGATCGTCGGTGCCAACTGGGGCGACGAGGGAAAAGGCAAGATCACGGACATGCTGGCCGCGGATTCGGATATCGTCATCCGTTTTCAGGGCGGTTCGAACGCAGGCCACACGATCATCAACCATTACGGAAAGTTTGCCCTGCATCTGCTTCCGTCGGGCGTGTTCTATGATCACATCACGTCGATCATCGGAAACGGCGTGGCGCTGAACATCCCGTATCTGCTGGAAGAGATCCGCAGCCTGGAGGAAAAGGGCGTTCCGGCGCCGCACATCCTGGTCTCGGACCGTGCGCAGATCCTGATGCCTTACCATGTGGATTTCGACACGTATGAAGAAGCCCGTCTGGCCGGCAAGAGCTACGGCTCCACCAAGTCGGGCATCGCGCCGTTCTATTCGGATAAGTACGCGAAGATCGGCTTCCAGGTCAGCGAGCTGTTCGGAGACGAGGCGGAGCTGCGCGAGCATGCGGAAAAGGTCTGCACGCTGAAGAACGTGATGCTCGAGCATCTGTATCATAAGCCGCTGCTGGATCCGGATCAGCTGATGGAGACCCTGCTCAGCTACCGCGAGATGATCCGCCCGTACGTCTGCGACGTATCGGCCTATCTGCGCCAGGCGCTGAAGGAGGGCAAGAACATCCTGCTGGAGGGCCAGCTCGGCTCCCTGAAGGATCCGGATCACGGCATCTATCCGATGGTCACGTCCTCGCATACGCTGGCCGCTTTCGGCGCCATCGGCGCGGGCCTGCCCCCGTACGCGATCCAAAACATCACGGTCGTCGTCAAGGCCTATTCGAGCGCGGTCGGAGCGGGCGCGTTCGTCAGCGAGATCTTCGGCGAGGAAGCCGATGAGCTGCGCCGCCGCGGCGGTGACGGCGGGGAATTCGGCGCCACCACGGGCCGTCCGCGCCGCATGGGCTGGTTCGACGCGGTCGCGACGCGCTACGGCGTGGCGATCCAGGGCGGCACCGAGGTGGCCCTGACCGTGCTGGATCCGCTCGGCTATCTGGACGAGATCCCGATCTGTGTAGGCTATGAGATCGACGGAAAGATCACGAAGGATTTCCCGGCCACCTCGCAGCTCGAGAAGGCCAAGCCGGTCTACAAGATCCTGCCGGGCTGGAAGTGCGATATCCGCGGGATCCGTACCTATGAAGAGCTTCCGGCGGCCTGCCGCGCGTATGTGGAGACCATCGAGGAGGAGATCGGCGTGCCGATCCGCATGGTGTCCAACGGACCCGGACGCGACGATATCATCTACCGCGGCTGACGCGGCGGCCGGACCGCAGCAGCAGTACGATAACAGTCAGAAAGAGAGCAGCAGAAGCAGAACATGATCAAAACGATCGTATTTGACATCGGAAACGTGATGGTGGATTACGACTGGCGCCGCATGGTGATCTTCGGCCTCGGCATGACGCCCGAGATGGCGGACCGCGTCGGGGAGGCGGCTTTCGAGAATCCGTACATGAATGAGTTCGACCGCGCCGTCATCAAAAAGGAAGTCCTGACGGACGTGCTGATGCGGGCCAATCCCGAGATCGCGCAGGAACTGCGCGCGGCCATGGCGAACATGCCGGATACGCTGCATGAATTTCCGCAGTCGGTCCCGCTGATCCGGGCCCTGCATGAAAAAGGCCTGAAGGTCTATTACCTCTCCAATTATAATGATGATATGTTCGAGATCGCGAAGCGCGATTTCGGCTTCCTGAAGGAAGTGGACGGCGGCGTCGTCTCCTGCGACATCCACGTGACCAAGCCGGAGCCCGGGATCTACGCGGAGCTCGTGAAGCGCTACGGCCTGGATCCGGATGAGATCCTGTTCTTTGACGATCTGCCCCGGAACATCGCGGGCGCGAAGAAGGCAGGCTTCCATACCTGGCGCGTGACGACGAAGCCCAGCTGGCCGTCCATTCTGGAGGGGCTGTCGTATTACGGAATCAAGATCGAGATCTGACCGTTCGCAGAGCGGACGGCAGCAGAGGAAGGCGTCATGTCACAAAAGAAAAACATGACCGGGCAGGGGCCGGAAGAGGCCGGAAACGGGGCGGAAGACCGCCTCGGCCGGATCGCCGGCCCCCTTCTTGACTGGTTTTACGGCGCGGCCCGCCCGCTGCCGTGGCGGGAGGATCCGACGCCGTACCGCGTCTGGATCTCGGAGATCATGCTGCAGCAGACGAGGATCGAAACGGTCCGGCCCTATTTCGAACGGTTCATGAAGAGACTGCCGGATGTGCGCGCTCTGGCGGATGTATCCGAGGATGAACTGCTCAAGCTCTGGCAGGGACTCGGGTATTACAGCCGCGCGCGGAGCCTGAAGAGAGCCGCGCAGCTGTGCGTGCGGGAGCACGGCGGAGATCTGCCCGGCACCGCGCGGCAGCTCGAGCAGCTGCCCGGGATCGGCCCGTACACCGCGGCCGCCATCGCCTCGATCGCGTTCGGGGAGCCGGTGCCGACCGTGGACGGGAACGTCCTGCGTGTGATGTCCCGGCTGACGAACCGTGCGGACGACGTACTGACCGGACCGGTCAGGAAGCGGTGCGCCGCGCAGCTGGCCGGCGTGATCCCGGCCGCCGCGCCGGGCGCCTTCAACGAGGCGATGATGGAGCTCGGCGAAACGGTCTGCCTGCCCGGCGGCGCGGTCCGCTGCGGCGTTTGCCCGCTGCGTGAGATCTGTGCGGCGCGGGAGGCCGGAACGGCCGCGGACCTTCCGGTCCGCTCCGCCCCGAAAGAGCGCCGCGTGGAGGAAAAAACCGTGCTGCTCCTGGAGCGCGCGGGCCGCGTAGCGATCCGCCGGCGTCCGGACAGGGGCCTGCTGGCCGGCCTGTATGAGTTTCCGTCTCTGGACGGTCGGCTTTCCGCTTCCGAAACGGCCGCCGCGCTGGGCCTGCCGGAGAACGCGCTGACCTCGCTCGGCGAGGCGCGTCACCTGTTCTCTCATATCGAATGGAAGATGACCGGATAC